>CAZZVZ010000146.1:0-7880 GCA_964657655.1 Gammaproteobacteria bacterium
TTTCTGACCACGCCGTCGAACGCCATCGGCACCTGCACGTTGAGCTCGGACGGCAGCGGCGGATTTTCCTTCAGCACCTTGTGCATGATGGTGGTGAAGGCACCGGTGAACGGCCGCTCACCAGTCAGAAACTGGTACAGCACGACGCCTGCGGAGAAGATGTCGGAGCGCCCGTCGACCGTCTGCCCCATGAACTGCTCGGGCGACATGTAGCTTGGTGTGCCGAGCACCGAGCCTGCCTGGGTCAGGGTCGAGGTCTCGAGCCGGGCGATGCCGAAATCGGCCACCTTGGCGGTACCGCTCGCGAGCAAGATGATGTTGGCCGGCTTGATGTCCCGGTGCACCACGCCCTGGCGGTGAGAATAATCGAGGGCATCGAGAATCTCGCCCATGATGCGGCGCACTTCCTCGATCGGGAAACGCTGGTCGGCGTCGAAGTACTCCTTGAGTTCCTTGCCCTCGACGAATTCCATGGCGATGAAGACCGTGCCCTGGTCTTCACCGAACTCGTAGATGCCAACGATGTTGGCGTGCGTCAGCCGGCCTGCGGCCTGTGCTTCGCGCTTGAAGCGCTCAAGAATCTCATCGGCTTCAAGGCTCTCAAGCTGATCAGTCTTGATGGTCTTGAGTGCGACGCGGCGCTGGATGCTGGGGTCGAATCCCTCATACACCACCCCCATGGCGCCACGTCCGAGCTCGCGCCGCACTTGGTACTTGCCGAGCTTTACCGGGATATCCAAGACATGTCCTCAAGAACCGAAGAAAAGGCGGCCTACTTGTCCTTGTAGTCGATTTCCCAGACCGATTTCTGCACCAGCCGCTGCACCAGGGTATCGAGCGTCACGCCGCCCTGGTCGCTGTTGGACACGCCCAGCACGGAACTCGACTTGGCGCCGACTTCCATCTTCTCTTCGGTGTAACCCTGGGCCACCTGTTCGGTGGTATTGGCGTCCATGATCTTGTAACGCATGCCGACCACCCAGACGCTGGCCGACGACGAATTGTCGACCGAGCCGACCGCAGTACCCGCCACATTGCCGCCCAGGCTGCCTCGTCCCAGCATGCCGATGATGTTGCCGGCCGCACCTCCGTTGAAACCGCTTTGCGCTGCTGCCACCGGCTCGGCCTTCAGGATGTCAAAGCGCACCACCCACTTGGTGGTTTTGAACTTGCCCTTTTGCAGCACCTTGCGCGCGGCATCGGGGTCACCCATCGAATAGGCCATCTGGAACTCGTTGAGCATCGGGCCCAGGTCGTTACGCTCGAGCACCCGGAAGTTCGCCTTGCCCAGTTCCAGTTCGGCGTAATCGGCGATGTTGTTGGAGCTGTACTTCTGCGTGAAGGTGGCGTTGTTGCTCTTGATCTCGCCCGGGATCACGATCAACGCCGGTCCCGGCTTGTTGGCGTTGGTGTAGTTGACGTCCTTGTAAAGCGTCTTGTCAGCCGCAGCATTGGCGCGCTGCGAGGTGCTGTCCCCGGCACTTGGCGAGGGGTTTGCGTTCTCGAAGGATGGCGCCTGGGCATGGGCCAAGGGCGTTGCCAGAAGCGCTGCGACGAGGGTGAAGCGAGCAACAAATGCCTGGTTGAATTTCATTGAAGAACTCCCTGACTGATTAATGGTTTGCGGCCTTGCGGCAGTAATCGTTGTACAGCTGCGCGACGATCATGTCGGCCTGTTCGTTGACCAGCGTCACGGCCATGCCGAGTGTGTCGCTACCGGCGTAGGAATCGCCCTTGGCCGAGACATCAGACAAAATGCGGCCACCTGAGGTCGACAGCGTGAATACCATGCGCACCCCCACCTCATTGATGTGCAGCACCGGATTGACTCCGGTCGTGGTGGTGATGGTGCCGCGCAAGATGTAATTGGCGCCAAGCTTTCTCGAGGCAGCCAGCGCGCCATCGGTATCGTTCTTGAAGTAGGCGTCAATCTCGGCCTGGGCAATCTGCGCCTTGATCTCGCCTTGGGTGTAGGTCCTAAGGCCCAGCCCGCGCAGTCGGCTGTTGATCGCCTGGAACATGGCGCCGTAGCGATCCTGGGTGGTGTTGTAGCCATCGCTGCTGCGCTCGGCGATGAGCGTCATGATCTTCTGGTTCTTGAGCTGCTGCCGGCAGGGCTCTGAAACCAGTTGCTGGATGCGCTGCGCGGCGGCTTCGTCGCTGGCGTCGTTCTTGGCATCCTCTTCTGAAAACGAAAAGGCAAACACCAACGAAGGCGCCAGCAGCAGCGCGACGCACAAAAGGCGCCGCAGAACGCGTCGTGACCGCCCACCCGCCATATTCAGGGCCCCCAATGAACACCTGGCTGCATTCGAATGACATTATTTCGCGCAGACAGGACGCTGAATATAACGGTTTTAGGCGAGTTCACGTGCGGAAAATCGCACACCGTGCCGGTCGCAGGCGAGGTTCGCGGCAGATACCTAACCGGCCGGCTCAAGCAGTTTGAAACCCTGGCCGTGAGTGACACGTAATGATCGGGGTCAACCCTCAGCGCGGGTGCCAAAAACGCCCTCGTCGAACCGCTTCTTTTGAGCCCTCCTATAACCATGCAGCTCGAAACTGTGCAGTACCACCGCGGCCTCGGCTGGTCGGGCCCCCTCCCGGTCGGACTCGACTCGCCCAGCACGCTGGTGCTGGCGTTCGGGGCACGCCGGCTGGCCGATCATCCGGCCCCTTTTGAGTCGCTGATCGAGGCGTTCAAGGAATCCGTGCTGATCGGCTGCTCGACCGCCGGCGAGATTGCAGGCGACAGCGTCAGCGACGATTCCGTGACGGTCGCCGTGGCCCGTTTCGAGCACACCCGGCTGCGCCTCGCGTGTGCAGAAATCTTTCATGCCGATCAGTCGGAGGCGGCAGGCCGCTCGCTCGGCGGCGAACTCGCAGCCGACGACCTGCGCGCGGTTTTCATGCTGTCCGATGGCCTGCACGTCAATGGCACGCTGCTGACTCAGGGTCTCAACGGCGCAGTCGGGCCCGGCGTAGTGGTGAGTGGCGGCCTGGCCGGCGACAACGATCGCTTCGAGCAGACCTGGATCATGGCCAGAGGCGAACTGGCCGACCAGCGGGTGTGCGCGCTCGGTTTCTACGGCAACGCCGTCAAGGTCGGCTACGGCTGCGAAGGCGGCTGGTCGAGCTTCGGACCGGAGCGGCGCATCACCCGTGCCGCCGGCAACGTGCTGTACGAACTGGACGACAAGCCAGCGCTTGATCTCTACAAGGAGTATCTCGGCCAGCGCGCGGCCGACCTGCCGGCTGCTGCACTGCTGTTCCCGCTTTCGGTAAAACGCGGCGCGGCGGCCGAATCCGGCGTGGTGCGCACCATCCTTGGCATCGACGAAAGCAGTCGGTCGATGACATTTGCGGGCGACATTCCAGAACACGGCACGGCGCGGCTGATGCGCGCCAACAACGATCGACTGATCGAGAGCGCCAGTGCTGCAGCGCGACAGGCAACGCTTGAGGTGTCGGGCCAACAGGCGCTGGTGATTTCGGTCAGCTGCGTCGGCCGCAGGCTGGTGCTGGGCGAGCACACCGATGAAGAACTCGAGGCGGTACGCGATGTGCTGCCCCAGGATGCGGTGCAGATCGGCTTTTATTCGTACGGCGAGATTGCGCCGACCCGGCCCTCGGGCGTGAGCGACCTGCACAACCAGACCATGACCGTGACCATCTTCTCGGAAGTACCCCCTTGAAAGTGCTGCCGTGAGTCAGCCGCTCCACCCCTTCTTGCTGCGCCAGCTCAAGAAGCTCGGCATCGGGCTCGATAGCGCGCCGTCGTCACCGGTATGGCACGACCTGCTGCTGCGCATCAGCCGCGCCTACCACGAGGCCGATCAGGATCGCTACCTGATGGAGCGCTCGCAGGATCTGGCCTCCAACGAAATGATGGCGCTGTACCAGGCGCTGCTCGCGGAACGCAATCAGCTGGAGCAGCGTGTCAGACAGCGCACCGAAGATCTGGCGCGCAGCGAAGCACGCCTGAAGAGTCTGCTGTCGCTCTCGTCGGACTGGTTCTGGGAACAGGACCAGGAGCTGCGCTTTACTCACATCTCCGACGGGCTCTTCAAGACCTCGGGGCTCGACCCCGGCGTCCTGCTCGGCACCAGGCGGCTCGAGTGCGGCGACGTCGAGGTGCCGCCGGACGCTCTGGCGCGCTATCACGAACAGATCGAGAATTGCCTGCCATTTCGCGATTTCGTCTACAAGGTTACGCACACCGACGGACGGACGCGCTACTTCAGCATCAGCGGCGAGCCGCTGTTCGACGACAGCGGGGCTTTCACCGGCTACCGTGGCGTCGGACGCGACGTGACGCAAAGTCGCCTGGTCGAAGAGCGCGTGCTGCACATGGCCACAGTCGACAGCCTGACGACGCTGCCGAACCGCAACATGTTCATGGCAGAACTCGAGCATGCGGTGCTGCGCGCCGAGGCCGCCAAGTCCCAGTTCGCGCTGCTGTTTCTCGATCTGGACCGTTTCAAGAACGTCAACGACAGTCTCGGCCACGCAGCAGGCGATGACCTGCTCATCACCATGGCACACCGCCTGCGCCAGCTGTTGCGCGAGCCCGATCTGGTGGCGCGCCTGGGCGGCGACGAATTCGTGGTGCTGATCGAGAACTACGGAGCGACGGCGGCGCTCGAACGCGTGGCCGAGAAGATGCTGGCAATCATCACCCGTCCCTTCTTGCTGCAGGGTCGCGAGCTGGTGGTGACGGGCAGCATCGGCATTAGCGCCTACCCGGGCGACGGCGCCGACGCCGCGGCGCTGCTGCGCAGCGCCGATGCAGCCATGTATGCCGCCAAGGAACGCGGCCGCAATACCTACGAAATCTATTCGGCGCGCATTGCGGACCGCTCCTCCCACCAGCTCGGCCTTGAGATCGGCTTGCGCCGGGCGCTCGAGGCTCAGGAGTTCGTGCTGCACTATCAGCCCAAATTCGATCTGCACCACAATCACATTGTCGGCGTCGAGGCGCTGTTGCGCTGGCAGCACCCGCAGCACGGGCTGCTCGCGCCGGGCAGCTTCATCGGCGCCGCCGAGGACAGCGGTCTGATCACGCCGATCGGTCGCTGGGTGCTCGATGCCGCCTGTGCCCAGGTGGCGCAGTGGATCAAACTGGGTGTCCCTTCACCACGCTGTGCCGTCAACCTGTCGGCACGCCAGTTCGCGGACGGCTCGGTGGTGCATGACGTCACGGCGGCAATTGCGGCGGCGAACATTCCCGCCCACCTGCTCGAAGTCGAGATTACCGAGACCATCCTGATGGCCGAGCCGACCCGGGCCATCGAGACCTTGCATCATCTGCGTTCGCTCGGGGTGCACATCGCCCTGGATGATTTTGGCACTGGTTACTCCTCACTTGCCTACCTGAAGCGCTTTCCGGCCAGCAGCGTCAAGATCGACCGCTCCTTCATCGAAGGCCTGCCCGATGACCGGGGTGATGCTGCCATCACCAGAACCGTGATCGGCATGGCCCACAGTCTCGACCTGCGTGTGGTGGCCGAGGGCATCGAAACAGACCAGCAGCTCGAGTTCCTGTGCCACTGGGGCTGCGACGAAGCCCAGGGCTTCTACTTCTGTCGCCCGCTGCCGGCCAGCGAATTGACCGTCTCATTGCTGCAGCACGGCGAAAAGACGGGCGCGCTGTTCGACCTGGTGCCGCCCGGCTGATATGGCTCCGGCCAGTCCCTTCGAACGCGCCTTCCAGGACCGAAAATAAGCGCTTGGCACCGGTCGATGTGCGCCTCGTCGGCGTCTGCATTGACCAGGCGGGTGCGACTCTCTACTATCCAACGACTTTTAAAACCGAAAGCATCCAACCCATGTCCAACCTCGTTCTTCGCGCCGCCGTGACCGCGTGCTTCGCAGGCCTGAGCCTGTCCTCCATGGCCCAGACCAAGACCCAGATCAAGGGAGCCGATGACCTGCCGCGCTTCGTCTACCCGGTGCAAGGAAGCGCCTCCAAGCTGCTCGAGAGCGACCCGGCAAAATTCAATGCGTTCGCCGCGCCCGTCGACAGTGATCTGGCCAGCATCCTCGCCAATGACGAAATCGCCGACAAGGCGACCATGCGCGAACTGCTCAGCACCCAGATGGCGATGCAGGAACTGGCCGGCCAGTACGAGGCAGCCCTGAAAACCGTCGACGCGGAACGCGCGCTCGAGGAAAAGCCGGCAGCCAAGCTGCTGTCCGGCGTGTTCTTGAAAGCGCGTCTGCAAGCCATGCTCGAGACCCGCTCGCATGCAGGACCCGAATACCTCGCCGCCTTCAAGAAATACTACAAGGCCGCCATCGACCCGCTGCCTTGGGACCTGGTGCAGGATTCCATCAAGCAGCAGTACTCGTCGTCGGTGTTGACCGGCAGCCCGGTCATCATCGGCATGGTGCAGACCATGCTCGATCCAATCACCAAGAAGTCTGGCAAGCTCGACAACAGGTCGGCCTGGCAACTGATCGAAATGCGTGATTTCCTCGACTATGTGCTGCCGCTGCGCGAAGCGCGTGCCGAGGTGCTGCGCGACTACATCGCCCAGCACAACGCACCGCAGCCCGACATCTGGCCGGCACGCGAACTGATCCTCACGCCCGAACAGCATCTAACGCCGGTCAATGTCGCGATCTGGGACTCGGGCATCGATGTGGCGCTGTTCCCGGACCAGACCTTCAATGACCCCAATCCGACCGCAAGCGGTACCCACGGGCTGGCTTTCAGCGACACGGGCATGACGGAAAAGACCTGGGTCCATCCGCTGACGCCAGCGCAGCAGGCGGAATACCCGCTGATGCTGTCGGACATCCAGGGTCGGCTTGATGTCGGCAACGGTGTCGACTCGAAAGAGGCCCGGCAGCTGGAAGACGAGCAGAGCAACTCGAGTGCCGCCGAACTGCACCGGCGCGGCGAGCTTGACCAGATGCTCGGCCACTATCTGCATGGCACGCATTGCGCTGGCATTGCGGTGCGCAACAATCCTTACGCACGCCTGGTGGTGGCGCGTTTCAACGACGATCTGGCGCAGCTCGAGTTCGCGCCGACCAAGGAGTGGGCCGAGCGCATGGCCGGCAATTTCAAGGAACTGTCGGATTACTTCAACTCGCGCCACGTGCGCGTAGTCAACATGAGCTGGGGCGACAACGTTGCCGAATTCGAAGACTGGCTGTCGCACACCGGCGCGGGCGGCAAGGATGCGGCAACCCGCAAGGCCAAGGCCGAGGAACTGTATGGCATCTGGCGCCGCGCAATTGAATCGACCATTCGCAATTCGCCCGACACGCTGTTCATCACGGCCGCAGGCAACAGCGACAGCGACGCCGGCTTTCTCGGTGATGTGCCAACCTCGCTGCATCTGCCCAATCTGATCGCCGTGGGTGCCGTCAACCAGGCGGGCACCGAGACCTCCTTCACCAGCTCGGGCGATACCGTGCTGGTGCATGCCAACGGCTATCAGGTCGACAGTTTCGTGCCCGGCGGCAAGCGTGAACGGCTGTCAGGAACCTCGATGGCCTCGCCCAACGTGGTCAACCTGGCCGCCAAGTTGTTCGCTCTTGATCCAACCTTGACGCCGGCCCAGGTGATCAAGCTGATCCGCGATGGTGCCGATGCCAGTGGCGACGGACGCATCCACCTGATCAATCCCAAGCATTCGGCTGAATTGCTGAAGTCGAAGGACACCGCCATGCTCGAGAAGAGCGCGCCGAGCAGCAACTAGAGCGCCCGGAAGAGCGAGCAGCGCATGCGGTCCAGGCGGGCCGCATGCATCAGTCACGAGGGCGGATCGGTCTCGCCCTTGGCTTTGCGCCGCGCCGCGGCCCGCGCCGCGATGTCTTCTACCGTGACATAGCCCTTCTTGCCGGTGTCGATTTCGTCGAAGTGCTTG
>CAZZVZ010000147.1:0-7712 GCA_964657655.1 Gammaproteobacteria bacterium
CTCTGCCTTGCTCCTTCAAACAACAATTCCACAACATCGATTTGCAGCCACGTCATGTTATTTCTCCTTGAAGACGCTAGGGCAGCACCAAAACAAAAACCCCGGTTGCATCGCTGCCAACCGGGGTTGTATGGGAATGAGGATGCTTCAGCTCATTCGGATGACTCCGGTTGCGCTCCTGCCATTGGCGATCTGGCCATTGGTGTGGGAGAACTGTCCCCACGACGCACGGCCGAGCGCTGCCAGGCCCATCGGGCGCGGTGCAACTGCGTGGTGTGTGAAGGAACTGGTCATGGGACGAAAGACTCCGCTGAGTTGAACGACAATCCAATGATTAACCAAAGTTACTCAATAGGCAAGGTGTTTGCGAAATTATTTTTTGCGTGACCTCGGTCGCGAGGCGGCCGGCGCAGCGGCACCCGGGTTGCTGTGCAGCGCATGCTCGACCAGATCGACCAGTGTTGCCTTGGTCGATTCGGGTGCTGCACGGTAAGCTGACAGCAGCAGACCCACGGCAAACCATTCTTCTTCGTTTTGCGGGGTGATGCGTGCGACCGACGGCTTGGCCTGGTCGAGCCAGCCTGGGGATTTCTGGCACCGGGCTTCAAACTGACGGGCCAAGATGGCGCCGATCTGGCGCTTGCCCGTCTTGAGCGCGCTCCAGTAGTTCTTGGTGATGCCAAGATGCAAAGCGAACTGCGTTTCGATGCCGCGCACTTCCTCGACCCCGCTGCGCGACGAGATGAATTCGTCAAGCAGGCGCTGGGTGTTGCGAAACCGGATCGTGGCGACGTCGCTCATCGAAGCGAAGAGTAACCAGTGTGACGCAGCAAGACAAACGGCAACTGGCCCACACCCCGGGCATGACTAGTTCGAGACGCGCTTCAAGGCTTCGGGCTTATGCATGGCGAGGGCGCCGGTCTTGTCGCTCTGGACTTCATATTGCGGTGCCTCGCGGCTTGCTCGCCGTGTTTTTCCCAGGAATTCGATGTCCTTGACGTGCACCTTGGTGATTCGTCCGGTGACGTGACCGACGTCCGAATTCCAGGTGACGTGATCTCCGACCTTGAAGGGTTCCATCGGGGTTGGACCACGGCAAAGCCTGTCGGGTTCTCGCCAGATGTAAATCCAGTGCAAAAGGAGGGGTCGTGTCGGGCATGGGCCGATGCTTGCGCTACCATAGCCAGATGCTGCAAACCTTAAATCAGGACCCTGCCATGTCTGGCGTTAGCGTGAGGCATTGCACGGCTGAGGGAGCGATCGAGCTCGAGACGCACGATGACGGGGTGACCTCGGGCGAGGCGTCGTTCGTATGGGTTCACATCGGCCATCCCGACGCCAAGGTGATCGGCGCCCTGGCAGACCGCTTTTCGATTCACCCGCTGGCCGCAGAAGACATGCTCAACTCGCGCCAGAGATCGAAAGTCGAGAGTTACGGCGACAGCGTCTTCGTCGTGCTGCGTTCGCTGTCAGGATCAAGCAACGGCTTGCAACGCGCCGAGGCACAGATGCTGCTCGGGCCGTCGTTCATTGTCACGCTGGCGCACGGGCCGGCCTTCGACATCGAGGAAGTGATTGCCAGGTCGCGCAGGCTGCAGGGAGAATACGCCCCCTGGAAGATTCTCTACGCAGTGATGGATCTGATCGTGGACCACCTCCAGCCGGTGGCACTGGCCATCGAAAGTGCTTTCGAGACGATTGAGGACGAATTGTTCGAACAGAGCTTTCGCCGAGAACGAATCGAGGAGCTGTATCACATCAAGCGCGAGAGCCTGTGGTTGCTGGCCACCGCAGCACCGGTCGATGACTTGTGCGGCTACTTCATTGGTGGCCACTCCGCGGCGGTTCCAAAGCCGGCGTACGCGCTGTTTCGCGATATCGCTGATCACAGCAAGCGCCTGCTGGAAGAGACGCACGGATTAAAGGAGATGGTCGACGCGGCGCTCAACGTGAATCTGGCGCTGGTCACCGTCGGCCAAAACGAAATCGTCAAGCGACTGGCGGGCTGGGGCGCAGTACTTGCCGTGCCAACTATGGTGTTCAGCCTTTACGGCATGAACTTCGTCAACATGCCCGAGCTCAAATTCACCTACGGCTACCCGATCACGCTCGGCGTCGTGGCGCTGGTCAGCGTGGTACTTTACGCGCGTCTGAAAAAGGTTGGATGGCTCTAACGGGCGCCTGGCTATTTGTCTTTCAGCACCTTGTCGGCCTTGCTGCGAACGCGCTTCGCATCGGCTTGCGACAGCGTGCCCTTGGCAACCCCCTGAGTCGCACGCGCCTTGGCATTGGCAGCGTGACGCGCATCCGGGATCGGAAACTTGCGCTGTTCTGGAAGCGCAAAATCCTTGCTGGGTTCCTTGTTGCGGGATTGGGTGCTCAGTTTCATGGAGGACTCCTTTGAAGGCGGCAGGGATTTCGGAGCATCGTGCATGCCCGGCCCCGGGCCAGGCGTCGAGCTGCCGCCTGGGTTGAACAGAATTGGACAGAGGAGAGCAAGGTGGCTAAGAGAAACCACGACGGTCCGGCCGTGCTGGATCTGATTGGCAATACACCACTCGTGGAAATCAGTCGGCTCGATACCGGCAAATGCCGACTGCTGCTCAAGCTCGAGTCGCAAAATCCAGGGGGGTCGATCAAGGATCGCATCGGCGTTGCCATGATCGAAGCTGCCGAACGCGACGGTTCACTGCGGCCGGGCGGCACCATCGTTGAGGCAACTGCTGGCAATACCGGGCTGGGGCTTGCCCTGGTGGCGCGCGCCAAGGGCTATCGCATCGTGCTTGTGGTGCCCGACAAGATGTCGACCGAAAAGGTGCTGCATCTAAAGGCACTGGGCGCAGAAGTGCATAGCACGCGTTCGGATGTGGGACGCGGACACCCCGAGTATTACCAGGATATTGCAGCGCGCCTTGCCAGGGAAATCGACGGCGCCTATTTTGCCGACCAGTTCAACAACCCCAACAATCCGCTCGCCCACGAAGTCTCGACCGGTCCCGAAATATGGGCGCAGAGTCATCATGCAGTTGACACCATCGTGTGCGGCGTCGGATCAGGTGGCACGCTCACCGGGCTGTCACGCTTTTTTGGCCGTGTCGCCCCGCACGTGGAGTTTGTGCTGGCCGATCCCAAGGGCTCGATTCTGGCTGACTACATCGCGACCGGCGAGATCCGGCAGGCAGGCTCCTGGGCCGTCGAAGGCATCGGTGAAGATTTCATTCCAGGCATCGCCGATCTGAGCCGTGTCACCAGGGCTTACACCATCGATGATGAGGAGAGCTTTCGCAGTGCGCGCGAGCTGCTGGCCACCGAAGGCCTGCTGGGTGGCTCGTCGACTGGAACATTGCTGGCTGCCGCGTTACGTTACTGCCGCGAACAGACCACCCCCAAAACGGTGGTGTCGTTTGTCTGTGATACCGGCACCCGCTATCTGTCCAAGGTCTACAACGACCACTGGATGATCGAGCAGGGGCTGCTGGGCCGGGAAGAATACGGTGACCTGCGCGATATCATCGGAAGGCGATTTGACGATGGCGACGTCATCAGCGTCAGTCCGGGCGACACCCTGTTGTCGGCTTTTCAGCGCATGCGGCTTGCCGGCGTGTCGCAGTTGCCGGTGCTCGACGGCAAACGCGTCATCGGCCTGATCGACGAGTCCGATATCCTCCTCAAGGTGCAAGGGGCGCCCGAGCGCTTCAACGCCGACCTGTCGCTTGCCATGACCAGTGCGCTTGAAACACTATCGCCTGATGCTACGCTCGAGCAACTGCGTGCTGTGCTCGACCGCGGGCTGGTGGCGATCATCGCCTCGCCTGATCGCTTCTACGGCTTGATCACCCGGTTTGATCTGCTCAACCATCTAAGAAGGTCTGTGACGTGAACAATTCTCCCAAGGCGGGCAACCAGGACGCGGCATTGCATTTCAATACCCGCGCCATCCATGGCGGGCAGCAGCCAGATCCAAGCACCGGCGCACTGATGCAGCCGATCTATGCAACCTCGACCTATCTGCAGGAGAGTCCTGGGGTTCACAAGGGCCTTGACTATGGCCGGTCGCACAATCCGACGCGCTTTGCCTTTGAGCGCTGCGTGGCTGATCTGGAAAGTGGCGCCAGGGCATTTGCTTTCGCGTCAGGACTGGCCGCCATCTCATCGGTACTTGAACTGATTGACGCCAACAGTCACGTGATTGCCGGTGACGATCTCTACGGCGGCACCTTCCGGCTGTTTGAACGGGTGCGCAGGCGTAGCGCCGGACACGACTTCAGCTTCGTCGATATGGCGAGTGCTGCCGCGCTCGAACAGGCGCTGCGGCCGGAAACGCGCATGGTGTTGATCGAGACACCGACCAATCCTCTGCTCAAGCTGGCTGATCTCGAGGCGCTCGTTGCGTGCTGCAAACGGCACAACGTCATCAGCGTGGTGGACAACACCTTCGCGAGCCCATGGATCCAGCGGCCGCTCGAGCTTGGCTTTGATGTCGTCGTGCATTCGACCACCAAGTATCTCAACGGTCATTCAGATGTGATCGGTGGCGTGGCGGTGGTCAGCAGTACGACCCGACATGAGGACTTGGCCGAGCGTCTTGGTTTTCTGCAGAACGCGGTGGGCGCAATCGCCTCGCCGTTTGACAGCTTTCTCGCATTGCGCGGCTTAAAAACCCTCGGCGTTCGCATGCAGCGTCACTGCGAGAATGCGCTCGAGATCGCCGAGTGGCTTGAGCACCAGCCAGAAGTCGCCCGCGTGCGTTACCCGGGTCTGCCATCGCATCCACAGCACGCGCTGGCGTTGCGCCAGATGCACGGCTTTGGCGGCATGATCGCGGTTGAACTGAAGGCCGATATTGCGGGAGCCAAGGCAATGCTCGCAGCATGTGAAGTGTTTGCGCTGGCCGAAAGCCTGGGCGGGGTGGAAAGCCTGATCGAGCATCCTGCCATCATGACGCACGCGAGCATTCCAGCAGAGGTGCGCGCGCGCTCTGGCATTTCGGACGCGCTGATCCGGCTCTCGGTGGGCATCGAGCAGGCAGATGATCTCAAGCGCGACCTGCGCCAGGCGCTCGATCGCATCGCTGCGTGAGGACCGCGCAAGCGGTCCGACTATCTGATGTTGCGCGCTGCCAGCTCTGCTGCGAGCTGCAGGTTTTTCAGATCACCCGCGGCCAGATCCGGGTGAGGCTTGGCACTGAAAGCGCATAGCGTGCCGTAGATCGATCCATCCTTCAGCGCGATTGGCGTGCTGATGTAGGAGCCGACCGGAAACGGCAGTTCGGGGACGTCCGCGTCTTTTGGCAATGCCCCCACGTCGCGCACGATTCTCGGCAGCCGGCCATCGACGACTCGCTGGCAGTAGGTGTCCTCCAAGGCATCGGACATGCCGACTTTGACCGCCGCGTCGGCAGCGGCTTCCACCCGCTTGAATTCGCGCCTGCCATCGATGAATTCCGAAACGAACACCACGTCCATATTGAGCTGACTGCGCAGCATCTTCAGCACCTGACCGACGGCCCGATCGACCAGCTCATCGGACGCCTCGGCGGTGGCCACCAGCATCTCGGAGATGCGAACACCGATCGAAGCCGGGTCCATACCCTCGTCAAAAAAACGATTCATTTAGTCACCATCTCCAGGAAGAAACGCCAGGCGTGCGGCCGCCAAGCGCTGCGCGCCTAGTTACGCACGGCCACTGCGGTTGGATTCAGTCCCTTGAATGCCGCAGCCGGCGCCACCACGCTCGTCCCGGATTGATTGCTGGTTATTGCTGAAATTGCGCGGCGAGCCGTTCGGCGCATCAGAAGCGGTAGCCGACGTTGAACAAGAAGATGTCAGCATCGTGATTATCGCCAGTACCAACCCGATCCCAGATGAAGCGGCCGATCCATTGCTTGCTAAATGAGTAGCCCGCTTCGGCACCGATCAGGGCAGACGGATCGTGACTGCTCGAAGGACTGTTGTTGGTCTCATTGGCGGGAAAGAAGCCACCCAGGCTGACACCAACCGTGACGCGCCGGGTCAGGTTCTGCTCGGCCCAGAGCTGCAGGGCCACGGCATCGCGCCAGCCGGTGTCGTTTTCGCCGGCGTTGATATAAGTGGCCGAAGCTGACAGCCAGTCCGTCAATTGCAGTCGCCCGCCTATACCGCCAAGGGTGTGCGCCTGGGACTTAAAGCTGTTCAGGATGGCGTCGCCCAGGACGCCATCGAGTTCCCAGCTGTAATGGGCCGGCGCCAGAGATCGGTCGGCGCTGCTGCCGCCCGAGCCCTCGCCGTCAAACGCATAGCCCAGCCCCGCCAGCAGGGCGGTGCTGTCGAAGCTGCCATGTGCGTCGATCTGGTTGAGACGCAGCGAGGCGACCCAGTGATCGTCAAAATGATAGTTGGCAGCGGCGCTGGCCAGCACCCCCCAGCCATGCAGGTTCTGGTAGCGCTCCGTGGCGACCGGACGGGAAGTGTCGTAGAAGCGATAGGGACCGATGCCAAGGTCAAAACTCAAACCGAGCATCTCTTCCTTCGGCTTGCTGCGCCACCATGCCTGAACCGCCTGCCCGTCACGATGGTGGTTGGTGATGTGCCCTTCGTTGAGCCAGGTGAAGCTGGCTGCAAAGTCGTCGAACACCGGACGCCGGTATTCCAACGCCCACGAGTAGGTGTCGGAGTCGTTCGGTTCTGGTTTTAGCCCACCGGCGTAGACACTCAGTTCGTCAGCCTGGCAATTCAACGCCGCCAAAGACAGCATCGACGCGATGAGCGTCGAGGCGAGCTTGGAAGCGGTGGGACTGAATCGGCATGGTGCGGCTTGCGGGCGTTGCGACGTGCTTGGCATATGGTTCGAGAGCGGAGGCGGCGATGCCGCCGGTGAATCGAGAGTGGGGGGCTGCTATGGCGCGACCACCCTGGCTTTTTTCACGACCGTACAAATCTTCTCGTGTGCAGCGCGCAACTCTAGCGTATTTTTTCGCAGCCCCCGCTGCTGCGGTGCGCGGAAGTTGTCGCCAAGTATTCAGAGCGCGCCGCGGTCAGTCTCGAGTGCCTGTTGCATCAGCCCCGCTGCTGGAGCAGCGCCTCGACCCGCTGGTACAGGCGATCGAGTCCAAACGAGACGTCTTGCATCACGCCGTTGACGAAGAACGTCGGCGTGGCGCGCACTCCGCACGCGGCAGCGCCGTCCATCTGCTGGCGCACGGTCTGTAGGTAGGTGGCGTTATCGATGTCCGCACTGAAGCGGGCCAGGTCCAGTCCGATTTGGGCTGCGAAGGTCTCGAGATGCGCCTGGTCGAGAAGCTCTTGATGCTCGAACAAGAGATCGTGCATCGGCCAGAACTTTCCCTGTGCTGCAGCCGCCTCCACAGCCTGGGCGGCAAGCAGCGCATAGGCATGTACTTCAGCCAGCGGAAAATGGCGAAACGCCAGGCAGACCTCAGAGCGATGGCGCTCGACCAGTCGTTTCACCACGGCCTCCGCCTGCTTGCAGTTGGGGCATTCAAAGTCCCCGTACTCGATGATGATGACGCGCGCCTCGCGCGGACCGAGACAATGATCGCTGCTGGTAAGCGCCAGCACCGCTGCTGAGTCAGTCATGGGATTGTTGGGTTGTTTGGTGCCGGATCAGTAGGCACTGACCCGGACACCTCGAATCACCAGAGGAGCGCTTTCTCAGTGGCCGCCCGAATCCGGTGCGCGACCGGCTTCGAACAGGAACCAGGTGCGGCGCTCGGT
>CAZZVZ010000148.1:0-7674 GCA_964657655.1 Gammaproteobacteria bacterium
CAGCCCTAGCACGCCGTGTGTCACCAGCGTGGTTCTCAGGAACTGTCCGGACCGTCAGCCGAACCCATTTCAAAGCCAAGCAGATCGAAGTGAAGCGGCTGAACGCCAGCAGATGCAAGATCAGTTCGCCGCGACAGAGGAGCAGCAACGGCAACGGCGCGCAGCGCAGGCTGAGAACGATCTCGACAGCGTCATCGTCTACGGACACCAGCTGGCGCCAGGCAAGCCTGCACTGACTGAATTTGGCCAGAGCGTGGCCAAGTCAGGTCCCAAGGATTGCCGCACTGCCTACAGCACAGGAGGCCCGAAAGGCGACTTTGGCGTGTTTGATCTCATCCACGACGCCTTTACCGGCAAGACCTGCTCCTGGAAGTGACCTCTTCATCGTGACCAGGGCGCGCTCACGAACCTGTTAGGAACCCGTCACGAGCCTGGCGGGAGTTGGGGCGAATAGATCGTCACCCCCTTGCCCTTGACGGAAGCATGCCAGGCGACCTCGGCGTGTGCCGTGTCACGCCATAGTGTGCAAGACACCTGAGCGGGTAGATTTCTTGTATCGACAGAGCACTCTCCCTCATAGGGTTTGAATATTCTCGAATTGGATTGAACAGCAGCGAGCTGCAGGATCGACGATACGCGCCAGGTCTGCACTTTCCCGGTTTCATCAAGCTGCCCAGTCGCGTTTGCATCGAAGAACCACGCGCCGCCATCTTTTCGTGCAAAGATGAATCGCGTTTCTTCAGGGCTTGTTACGATGATGGCGACAAATGGCTGGCATTGATCCACCTCTTCACTGAGATGCATCATCGAGGTGCATTGCCCAGGGATACGGTAGGCACCCCGGTCGAGGGGTAGCCTTGGCTCTGCAGCGGCGAGCCCCGACGCCATCAAAAAAACCAGCAGTGCAACGACTCTAGGCATGTAGACCGACCTTAGTGCGGCTCGGCAAGACGCACACTCTCCATCGTGCTCACCAGTTTCATGCTGGTGTTTCTCAAGCGCTGCGCCAGGATGTGGACCAGTTTGATTAGGATCTTGGCGCCAAGACCTGGCTTGTCACGAATCACGATCGACAGACTGTGGCGCGTCAGGACCGCGAAACGGGTGGTGTCGACGCTCACGCATGACGCAAAACGCGGCTCGCCGTCGAGCATCGACATTTCACCGAGCGCGTGGCCGGCCTGCACCACCGCGATTCGCGAAGGCGTTCCGTCACGATCGCGTTTCATGACATCGATCGTGCCACTGATGACAATGATCATGTAGTCACCGACATCGCCCTCGCCGATGATGGTGACCTGCGGTCCGGCCTCGTAGACTTCCATATGCTCACCGAGCGCTGCCACTTCCGACAGGGTCAGTTCCTCGATCAGCGGTGAATGGGCGATGAGCCGGTGCATCTCTTCGGCGAAAGCACGGGCCGGGCCGAGCGCACGCATGCCGCGCGCCTCGAAGTCTGCTGCATCTTTCGCGTCACTTTCCTTGAACACGGCTTCCTCCCTGAGCTTCAGGTCAGCTGGGCCTTGCAGCTCGAGCTCATTTCAGGTTGGCCAGGGTCCATTGCACCACCTGGGCCAGCGTCTCATCACTCAGCGCTGCAAGCGCGTGGGCTCCGCCGGTTGCATCGGGCGTGCTGGCTGCATGCTCTGCAAAGAACGAGCGCTGCGCCAGCAGTCGGCCATTGCGCACCAGCGTGGCACGCAGCTTCAACACGGCGTGGCTGTCTTGCGCCGAATCGAACACCTGGTCGAATTCTTCGAGTTCGACCTTGATGACCGCCGCACCGGCAGTATCTCCTTCGGCCACCACATTGACCTGATCGGCAAGCTTGTTGCGCAGGCGCCGCATCAGCAGTTCTGCCGGCACGCCGGTCCACTGGCTATTGGCGTAGCGTCTTGGCTGCTGAATGTCGACATAGGCGAGTCGGTAGACGATGGCGTTCGAATCGAGCCACTCGGACGCGCTGATCGGTGCCACCGCAATCGTGACACGTTCACTGGCGAGCGCAGGAGGCGCGTTGGCGGCAGGCAAGCCCAAGTCGAAAATCTGCTTGCTTGAGCCACCGGTGCTGCTGCATGCCGCAAGCAGCGCGGAGAAAAGCGCCGCGCAAAAGACGGCGCTGGCACGACTGTATGAATGAAGTCCAAGCATCATTTTGCTCCTGGTGACACAAAGCCAGGCTCGCCTGGCCCGGGCGCGCCGTTGGCCGCTCCGAAAATCAGACTCTGCGGCCGCTCGTCGAGGCGATCGACCGCATGCGACAGCGAGCGCGCGCTGCGCGCTGCATCGGTGCTGAGCGTGCCGACATTGGGCAGCGTCTCGAGCCGGATGGCACGCGCTGTGGTATCGAACTGCTCAAGACTGTTATTGACGCGATCGAGCAGGCCGTCGTTGGCCTGGATGCGTTTGGACAGCGAGGTGTAGTCGATGGCCAGGGTGTTGATCGAACCCAGTGTGGTGTGAGCGGTATCGACCGTCGCAGGCAGCCGCTGCAGCGTCGGGCTGAGCTGTGCGGTCACCTGATTGAGCGTCTGGGCCGCCTGGTTGAGACCAACCAGTGTCTCGGCCAGCTGTTTCTGGTTGCCGGGTCCAAGCACCTCGTTGAGGCGCGCGATGGTGACCTGCAACTGCGCCACGATCGCTTCACCACCGCTGGAAAGCTTGTCGAACAGGCCCGGGCGCAGCTCGATGCGACGCGAGGCGCTGTCGGCCAGCAAGTGAGGCGTGCCGCTGGCATCGTCATCGAGCTGGATGAAGCCAAGGCCAGTCACGCCCTGGTAGCCAAGCTGCGCGAAGGTCGTGTCCGTGATCGGCGTGCCCGGATCCACGGCGATCTTGACCAGAATCTGGCCTGGAACCTTGGGGTCAAAGCTGATCGATTCGACCTTGCCCACCTCGAGCCCCCGGTAGCGCACATCCGATTGCGGCGACAGGCCCGAGACTGACCCCTTGGTCACCAGCTCGTAGTCACGCTTGACCTGGGTATCGCGACTGAGCCAGAGCGCAGCGGCGATGAGCGCGATGCCGAGCAGCACCGTGAACAGTCCGGCCATCAGGGCATGTGATTTATTTTCCACGGCTTACCTCACACGATAAAGGGATACTCACGCAACACCTCCATGGCTCGCTGACCGCGTTCGCCGAGAAAGAATTCTTTGACGAACGGATGCGGATAGGTCAGCACCTCCTTGACCGGTGCCACCACGATGACGCGCTGGTCAGCCAGCACTGCAACGCGCGTGGTCAACTCGAACAGCGTATCGAGATCGTGCGTCACGATCACCACTGTCAGACCCAGCTCACGATGCAAGGCGCGCAGCAGCGCCACGAAGCTCTCGCACGATTCCGGATCAAGGCCTGCGGTGGGTTCATCAAGGAACAGCAGTTCGGGCTCGAGGGCCAGCGCGCGTGCCAGGGCAGCACGCTTGATCATGCCGCCTGAAAGATCCGAAGGCATCTTGACCGCGTCCTTGGCCGCCAGGCCGACCATGCGCAGTTTCAGGTAGACCATGTCGCGGATCAGCGATTCGGGAATGCCGCCGCGCTCGCGCAGCGGCAAGGCAACATTGTCGTAGAGGGACAGCGCCGAGAACAGCGCACCCTGCTGAAACAGCATGGCCCAGCGTGCGCGCACGTGTTCCAGGGCCACTGCGTCGAGTCCGGCGATCGCCTGCCCGAAAACCCGCACCGTGCCGCGCGAAGGTTTCTCAAGACCGATCATCTGGCGCAGCAGTGTGGTTTTGCCGGTGCCTGAGCCGCCCACGATCGACATGATCTCGCCGCGCCGGATCTTCAGGTCGAGATTCTTGTGGATCACGAAATCGCCGAAGACGGTCCAGAGCTTGTCGATCTCGATGATGTTGTCGCTGCCATCAGGCGCTCTGGTGACCATCTAGATCCCCACATCCTTGAACAGGATCGCAAACACCGCATCAGCCATGATCACGACCGTGATGGCCGTCACCACCGACGAGGTGGTGCCCTCGCCCAGGCTTGCCGTATTGGGCTCGATGCGCAATCCGAAATGGCATGCGGTAAGCGCGATCAGCGCGCCAAACACGGTACCTTTGCCAACGCCGAGCCAGAGATTGGGCAGCGAGACAGCGTCGGGCAGAGAATTGAAGAAATAACTGATCGATAAGCCGAGCGACAGCTTGGCCGACACCATGCCACCCAGCAGCGCCAGCGCATCGGTCCAAAGCACCAGCAGCGGCATGGCGATGGCAAGCGCGATGACGCGTGGCATCACCAGTCGAAAGCCGTGCGGGATGCCCATCACCAGCATGGCATCGAGCTCCTCCGTGACGCGCATGACCCCAATCTGTGCCGTGATCGAAGAGCCTGAGCGGCCGGCGACCAGAATTGCCGCCAGCACCGGACCGAGTTCGCGGATCACCGCCATGCCGAGAATGTTGACGATGAAGACGTCAGCCCCAAACATGCGCAACTGCTGCGCCGACAGGTAAGACAGCACGATGCCGATCAGGAAGCCGACCATGGCCGTGATCGGCAACGCCTGCGTGCCGGCATGGTAGATGTTGGCCGAGACCTCCATCCACGGTGCGCGCAACGGGTGTCTGATGACCCGGCCGAAGTCAAGCATCAGCTGGCCGATCAGCGTTATGAAATCGCGCAGATGCGAGAAGGCGCCCAGCACCGCGTCGCCAAGGCCCTCGACGTGGCGCCATGGCCTTGCCGGATGACGCACTTCCTCAACCTTGTTGAGATGGTAGAGCCGGTCGAAGAACTCTTCCTGGCGCGCTCCGAGGCGTAATACTTCGGGGCGCTTGCGTCCCCAGCTGTTCCACAGCAGCTGCGCGCCGAAGTGGTCGAGCTTGGCAATGCCTTCGAGGCTCCACTCGGGACTTTTCAGACCTGCGGTCGTGTCGAGACTGCGCTGCAGGCTGCTCAACACGCCATGCGTGGCAAGCGTCTGGACCAGCCAGGACCCGGTCGCCACGATGCGCTTCTTGCCACCATCGAGCGTGACCACGGTGATGCCCGGCGTGAGCAGCCCCGTCTCCCCTTTGACCGGCAGCGAAATCCCGTCAACCACTGCGCTTTCCCCTTAAAGGTCCGACTGACCAGCGCCTTGCGTTGCGCTACGACAATAATTTGCTTCCTCCCAGAAGCAATGCGCAGGTCCTCTTCGCTATCGCAGCGCCGCTAGGCGCCGCCGCTTTCACGCTGACGCTTCTGCTCCATCAGGCGATCGAGCTCTTGCTGCTCTATGGCACGCTTCTTCTCCTGCTGGGCGCGCAGTTCCTGGGCGCGGATGTCTTCGACTTCCTCGGCGGTTGGGTCCTCGTGCAGTGACAAGGCCAAACCGGCGGCCGAGGGCGGCTCGCCGCGCGCACTTTTGAGCTTGATGTTGAGGCGCAGTTCGTTGGCCGAGTCGGCGTTGCGAATTGCCTCTTCGTAGGGAATATGACCCTCGTTGTAGAGATCGAACAGGGCCCAGTCGAAGGTGCGCATGCCCAGCTCGCGCGACTTGGCCATGATCTGCTTGATTTCGTGAAACTCGCCCTTGAATATTTTTTCGGAGATGCTGGGCGTATTGATCAGGATCTCGATGGCCGCCTTGCGGCCCTTGCCGTCGACGGTCTTGATGAGACGCTGCGACACGATGGCTCTGAGATTGCTCGACAGATCCATCAGCAGCTGGTTACGCCGCTCCTCAGGGAAGAAGTTGATGATGCGGTCGATGGTCTGGTTGGCACTGTTGGCGTGCAGCGTGCCGAGACAAAGGTGGCCCGTCTCGGCGAACGCCACGGCGTGTTCCATGGTCTCGGCATCGCGGATCTCACCGATCAGAATCACGTCAGGCGCCTGACGCAGGGTGTTCTTCAGCGCGTGATGCCACGAGTGGGTATCGATACCGACTTCACGGTGCGTGATGAGCGACTGGTTCGAGCGATGCACGTACTCGACCGGATCTTCCACCGTAATGATGTGGCCGGGGGAGTTGCGGTTGCGATGGTCGATCATGGCCGCCAGGGAAGTCGACTTGCCCGAGCCGGTGCCGCCCACCACCAGCACCAGGCCGCGTTTGGTCATGACCACTTCCTTCAGGATTTCCGGAAGGCCGAGCTTTTCGAAATTGGGAATCTCCGCGGCGATGGTGCGAATCACCAGGCCGACGTGCTGCTGCTGCATGAATACGTTGACCCGAAAGCGCGAGACGTCCGGTACTGAAATCGCAAAGTTGCATTCCAGTTCGCGCGCGAATTCCTCGCGCTGGCGCTGATTCATCACCGAATTGGCGAGCGCTCGGGTGATCTCGCCGGTCAGTTTCTGGTTGGCGAGCGGCGTCATGCTGCCGTTGGCCTTCATGCTCGGCGGAAAGTCGTTGGCGATGAAGAGATCCGAGCCGCCCGCCCGACTCATGGCGGTCAGCAGCTTGGTCATGTAGGCACTGGCCTGTTCTTCGGTCAATGCCGCCATACATCGTCTCCAGATGCTACGAAATCCGCCATGCTGCCCTTGTGCTGCGGTTTCAATTCGTCTTCTTGACGCCCAGATCCTTCATTGCCTCGAGCTTGGCCGGATCGACGGCGGCCACACCTTCTTTCAGGGCCGCCATATCGACGTTGCTGCCATCTGCCTCGACCAGGAAGCGATCGCCGATTAACACGGCATATTCGCCGCTCTGGGAGGTTTTGTCGAATTTTTCATGAGTCGGACGGCCCGCCACCTTGCCGGTCTTTTCGTAGCCGGTATCGGTGCTGCGATCGACCTCGACCGCCGCCCAGGCGGCAGCAAGTCCGAACATTTTGGCACCGCCGGTGTCGACCACCTTGAGCTTGACGTGTTTGCTCTGGTTGTCGCCGTAGTCCGCATCGGCTTCGGAAATCTGCATGGTTGCCATGCCGCCCTTGCTGGCTTCGGTCCCGGTGCGCGGCAGGGCGGCCACACTGTCTGGCAACATGGCCTTCAACACGTCCTTGTCGACCGGATCGATGGTCTGCCCGTTGCCGGCACCCGCCATGGCGGCAATGGCATTTGCCGCTGCGGCCGACTGCGCCGCGCCGTTGTTGTTCGAGACCACCGGCGCCGGATTGGCATTCGAATTCGCATTCGAATTGGCCGATGCATTGACCGCCGCCGTGGCAGCGATGGCAGCAATCTGCGCCGCCGCTGCGTTGGCGCGCTCCTGGCGCTCGATTGAATGGTTGTTCATGCTGTTCATCATCATGCCGGTGCCGAGACCGCCGAACATGAAGAAAAAGCTGCTCAGCACCATGCCGATCACGATGGCGATCACCACCACCACTGCGGTGTAGCCCGCCGCCTTGTCGGCTGGCACTTTCATCATCGGCGTGGCACCGAGGTAGAACACGTACAGGCCGTACAACGCAGCCAGCAGGCCGAGCAGCGTGCCGAGGAAAGGAATCAGGTGAAATACGCCTGCCACCCAGGCGGGGGTGAGTGCATAGGCCATCAGCTTCAAGGCCTGCATCTGGTTACTGATGCCGCCAAACTTGGGCGCCAGGAAATCACAGATCAACGCCATCACGAACACCATCACCAGAGTGACAATGTAGCTCACGATCAGGATCAGCAGGCTGAAGAACAGGCCGGCGAAAAAGAAGTGGAACAGCGTGCTCGACAGAAACGATGCGACCGGCCCGATCGCCGCCAGGATCAGGATGTAGCCGAGGTAGAGCTCCTTGG
>CAZZVZ010000149.1:0-7614 GCA_964657655.1 Gammaproteobacteria bacterium
TGCTGAGATGCGATTGCCGCGAAAGAAGCCGCCGTCATGCTGGTCGAGAATGCTCTTGAAGCGCGGCGCACTGGCGAGCAGGCGCTCATCGACCACTTCGCAGGCGAACAGGGGAATGATGCCGACCCACGAGAACACATCGATGCGCTGTGTCTGGCCATCGGGATCGACCACCAGGTCCTTGAAGAAACCATCGGTCGGATCCCACAGCGACAGACTGAAATCCTTGGCCGGCGCATGACCGCCGATGGTATTGGCGATCGCGAGAAACTGCATATAGCACTGGATCGCGATGTCCTCGTAGTCGATACCAGCACTCGTCAGCTCGAGCGCCATCAGGGTCATGTTGAGGGCGAACATGGCCATCCAGCCGGTAGCGTCTGACTGCTTTAACTCATAGCCCGCCGGTAGCGGCTGGGAGCGGTCATACACCGAAATGTTGTCCAGCCCGAGAAAACCGCCTGTAAAGACGCTTTTGCCATCGCTGTCCTTGCGATTGATCCACCATGCGTAGTGCAGCAGCAGCTTGTTCAGTACGCGCTGCATGAAGGCGTGGTCGAACCTGCCGCGCTGCACCCGCTCGGCGCGCATCATCTTGAGCGCCGCCATGCCAAGCAACGGCGGATTGGCGTCGCCGAAGGCCCACTCATACGCCGGCAACTGGCCGTCAGCATGAAGGTAGTACTCTTTGAGCAGCAGTTCGACCTGACTCTTGGCAAAATCGACATCGACCAGTGCGATGGCGCCGCATTGCAGCGCCAGATCCCAGGAAGCGAACCACGGATACTCCCAGCTGTCGGGCATCGACATCACGTCCTTGGCCTTGAGATTCTTCCAGGCGTGATTGCGTCCGTGCCCGCGCAGTTCGGAAGGCGCGACCAGGTCACCCTGCAGCCAGCGCTCGACGTCATAGTGATAGAACTGCTGATTCCAGATCAGCCCCGACAAGGCCTGCCTGAAGATCGCCATCTCGTCATCGGTCGCGTGCGGCATCTTCGACCAGTAGAACTCGTCTGCCTCCGCTTCGCGCAGGCCGAACATTTCCTCGACCCCGTCAAACGGTGCGGCAAGACGCTCTGAACACAGCACCATGTAGATGCTGTGCGACTGGCCAGGCTCGATGTCGTGCTGGCTCCAGGCCGCCATCTTGGTGCCTTGCTTGAGCGGATTGACCGCACCGGCTTCGGCCTGGATCACGTGACGATGAATCGCGTCCTTGACGTACGGCTGCGCGTTGGGGGTGCCGTACAGTCGCTCGAAATTGGTTTCGTTCTCGGTGAAAAGGGTGCTGCACGGTTCGCTGCTGTAGAGCCAGTAGCTGCCCAGTTCCTTGCACTCGGCGCGCACGCATAGCTCGGCACCCGACACCTCGGGGTCGTCTTCTTGGACCAGCAGCGGCCGCTCGACTGCATCGCCCCACGACCAGGTGTTGCGACACCAGAGCGTGGGCAGCAGATGGATGTGCGCGGCAGCAGCCCCGCGGTTGGTGACCCGCACCCGGATCACGAGATGGGTGGGCGAACTCTTCGCGACCGCGACTTCGACATCCCAGTAGCCATGATCGAACACGCCGGTGTCCATCACCGTGTAGGTCGGGTCGCTGCGGCTGCGTGCCGCACTGACGCTGCGCAGTTCTTCGTAAGGAAAGGCTGCCTGCGGATACTTGTAGAGGTAATTGAGCCAGCTGTGCGTGGGCGTTGCATCGCGATAGAAATAGATCTCCTTGACGTCCTCGCCATGGTTGCCCTCCTTGCCGCTCAGGCCGAAAGCGCGTTCCTTGAGAATCTTGTCCTCACCGTTCCAAAGGCAAAGCGCCCAGCAGAGGTTCTGCGAGCGGTCGCTGATACCGGCTAGGCCGTCTTCGCTCCAGCGGTAGGCACGACTGCGCGCGTGATCATGCGGCAGATAGCTCCATGCCTCGCCGTCGGCGCTGTAGTCCTCGCGCACCGAGCCCCAGGCACGCTCGGCGAGGAAGGCGCCCCACAGCCGCCAGGGCGCATCCATGGTGCGCGCCAGGTCGAGCCGGGCCTGCTCGCCCTGGGGCGTGTCATTGAACGGTCTGCTCATCCTTGATCCTTGAAGTGACGCCAATAAATACACTCAGATCGCGTTGCTGCGCGGGCTCGAGCGCTGCCTGCGAAGGATACATCTGCGAAAGATGACCATCCAGATAGAGAGCCTCGCGGCAACCGATGTGCTGCAACAGCTGAGCGAACTGGTAGAGAGTGACGAGGTGCTCGCTGTAGGCGAGGATCACATGCAAGCTATCCACCACGCAGATCGCATTGCGGCTGTAGCGGCTCTGCGAGTCCGGCTGCAGCCGCGTGCTGATGATGCCGTGCTGGAGCAGCAGCGGGCCCGATTGCAGCGCCAGCTGGACGTGGCTGACGTCCGACGGGGCATCGAGCTTGAGCGCATCTGTGGTCTCGATACGCGCCCCGGCGTCGTCAAGGATGAAGGCGCCATTGGGCTGCAGGTAGAAATTGCCCGCACTGCTGACATCCGTGTTGATTGGATTGATCAGCACACCGTCCGCCACCAGCCAGCCGAGTGGCCGTCCGCCAAGCGCATAGATGCCGCCGTTGGTGGCGCACTGCAGCTGTTCGTGACTTCTAGCAAGCCATCCGACCAGCTTGACCATGTGTCCGAAGCGTGTCCCGTGCTGGTCGGTGTAGAAGGCGCGCAGGCGCTCATGATCGAGCGCTATCCGACAGGTCCAAAGACCATTTTCCTCGCGGACCGGCGCCGAGCTGCCGCTGTCGAACCCGGTCGCAGCTTGCGCCTCGGCGCGGCCGCATAGAACGAGACACAGTGCCACAACGAGTGGCGTCATGCGCTTTGGTCGCGCTTTCACAAAGCGACTAAACTGGCTCTTTACCCAGCCACTGATGCACGCCATGTCCGCCAAACCCGAAATTGAACACACCAGTCAGGCACTCAGTGACAGCGCCGCGCTGCAGAGTTTTGTGAATGCCAAGTGGGATGAAGAAATCATTCCGGCGCTGCGCGACTATATCGAAATTCCGTCCAAGAGCCCGGCCTACGATGCCCACTGGGTCGAGCACGGCTACATCGAGCGCGTGGTGAAAGATGCAGCCGCCTGGGTCGAGTCGCAAAAAATACCCGGTCTCAAGCTCGAGGTCATCCGGCTCGAAGGTCGCACCCCCGTCATTTTCTTCGAGGCACCAGCGACGCGCTCGGGCGGCGGTGATGCGGTGCTTTTGTACGGTCACCTCGACAAGCAGCCCGAGTTCGCCGGCTGGCGTGCCGATCTCGGGCCCTGGACCCCCAAGATCGAAAACGACCGTCTCTTCGGACGCGGCGGTGCTGACGATGGTTACGCCGTGTACGCCTCGATCACTGCGATCGCAGCGCTCGACCGGCTTGGCGTGGCGCGCCCGCGCTGCGTCGGCCTGATCGAGACCTGCGAAGAATCGGGCAGCTACGACCTGCTGCCCTACGTGGACGTCCTGGGCGCGCGGCTTGGCAACATCGGCCTGGTGGTGTGCCTCGACTCGGGTGCAGGCAACTATGACCAGCTGTGGCTCACCACGTCGCTGCGCGGCGCGATCAGCGGCACGCTGGAAGTCCAGGTGCTGGACGAAGGGGTGCACTCAGGTGACGCGAGCGGTGTGGTGCCCTCCTCGTTTCGCATCATGCGCCAGGTGCTTGACCGGCTCGAAGACAGCCGCACCGGCCGGCTGCTGCCCGCCAGCTTTCATTGCGAGATTCCAGGAGAGCGTATCGATCAGGCACGGGCCACAGCAGCGATCCTGGGTGAAGAAGTCTGGAAACGCTTTCCATGGGCCTGCGGCGCCGACAATGCCCTGACGCTGCCGACCTCGGAGGACCCGCTCGAAGTGCTGCTCAACCGTACCTGGCGCCCCACGCTTTCGATCACCGGTGCAGAAGGACTGCCTG
Organism: Gammaproteobacteria bacterium; assembly: GCA_964657655.1. Taxonomy (GTDB): domain Bacteria; phylum Pseudomonadota; class Gammaproteobacteria; order Burkholderiales; family Burkholderiaceae_D; genus CAJCIC01. Next base: position 3,922 of record CAZZVZ010000149.1, read on the forward strand.
CGATTGCCGATGCCGGCAATGTGCTGCGACCACGTACCGGGTTCAAGATCTCACTTCGGCTGCCGCCCCTGGTCGACGGAATCGCCGCCATGGATGAACTCAAAGCCCTGCTCGAAGACCAGCCTCCCTACCATGCGCGCGTGGTGTTCAGTCCGGACGCAGGCGCTGCCACGGGCTGGAACGCGCCGAGCAATGCCGCCTGGCTGACCGAGGCGCTCGACCGTGCCTCGCAACGCCACTTCGGCGCACCTTGCGGCTATATCGGCCAGGGCGGCACCATCCCCTTGATGAACACGCTCGAGAAAGGCTTCCCGAAGGCGCAGTTCATGGTGTGTGGTGTGCTCGGACCAAAATCCAACGCACACGGACCAAACGAATTCCTGCATATCCCGACGGGCAAGCGGCTGACAGCGGCGGTGGTCGATGTGATCACATCAATGCCCTAACCGACAGCCCTTGCAGCTCACTGCAAGGTCTGTAGCAGTTTCGTCATCTGCGACTGCAAATATTTCGCCACGGCGACTCGGCTCGAATTCACCCGCTGAATGGTTACGCGCTGTTGCAATTCTCCTGCAGCACGTTTCCGCGCGCCCGTGGCTCGCATTTTAATCATTGATAAACATCGGCTTGCATCAACGTTCTGAGAAATTACGCGAGACTTGATTGCTGGCAGCATCAATCAAGTTTTACTTGCTGCAACCTGCTAGTCTTGAGGGAATTTGCTGCAGCGCCGCATGTCGGGCACGGCGGTTGCCATGTCGTGGCGGCACGATCCTGACCCCTGCCTGTACGGCGTTGCGTCGAACAGACAGTGGTCAGGGTCCTAGCAAAACCTAGCTTTCCGTAACACAGCCTTTGAACAGCCTTTGAGGTCGATGATGAAAAACTTGAATAAGATAGCAGCCGCTTTGGCTGTCGCAGGACTCGGCGTATCGGGCACCGCGATGGCACAGATGAGCGATATGTCTGGCATGTCGCAATACAACCCGTCGTGGTACATCACCCCGAGCCTGAACCTGTTTGATCCGAGCGGTAAGTTCGGCACAGACAACAACGGTCCTGGCGCTGGCCTTCGGGTCGGCAAGGCGATCGCGCCGAACTGGGACATCCAGATGGGCATCACCTACGCCCGTGCCACCGATGGCGATAACCGCTATCAGCAAGACACCGCGGCAGTCGATGCGCTGTACCTGTTCTCGCGTGACCGTTTCCGTCCGTTCCTGCTCGCAGGTGTTGGCGCTGAATACGACAAGGCGACCAATCCGGCCGCCAATGGCTTCGAATACTCGCGCACCTCCCCGATGATCGAGGCCGGCTTCGGTGCCCAGTACTCGCTGTCAGACCAGTGGGCGCTGCAAGCCGATATCCGTGACGTGCACGGCTTCCTGTACAACTCGGGTTATACCAATCACGCCGACAGCAAGTACTTCACCGTCGGCCTGACCTATTACTTCGACAAGCCATCGCCTCCGCCGATGCCAGCCATGGCACCGCCGGCACCAGCACCGATGGCCCCACCGCCACCGCCACCGCCGCCAGCACCGCGTTTTGAGCATTACACGCTGTCGTCGACCGAGCTGTTCGCGTTCAACAGTGCCGTTCTGCAGCAGCCCCAGCCCAAGCTGGATCAGATTGCAGATGCCCTGCAGCGTGATCCTTCGGTCAACAACGTGGTCATTACCGGCTACACCGACCGTATCGGCTCGGACAAGTACAACCTGACCCTGTCGCAAAAGCGCGCAGATGCGGTCAAGGTGTACCTGGTGGGCAAGGGTATCGATGGCTCGCGTCTGACGACTGTTGGCAAGGGCAAGGCAGACCCGGTGGTCCAGTGCGATAACAAGAATCGCGCTGAACTGATCAAGTGCCTTGAGCCAAATCGCCGCGTCGAAATCGAGCAGGTCACTGTCACGCGTCGCGTCCAGTAATCGTTACTGCTTGGAACAAGGCCAGCCTCGCGCTGGCCTTTTTTTTGTCCGAATTCGGGTACTCTGAGGTCCCGATCAAGGTATCTGATGGCCCTGTCCCGGCGTTCCCGCCACAGCCTGTTGTCACGCCCCCTGTGGAACCGAAGAATCTGGTTCCTGGGTGGCGCGCTCGCGGTTGGACTGGCGGCGATCGGCTTCGCACTCGGCGCCAATTTGGCCAACGCATTTTTTCTGGCGCTGCTCAAACGCTACCCCTACGCGCCGCTGATCCTGACGCCGCTGAGCTTTGCGGTGATCGTCTATCTGACTCGCGTCTTTTTCCCTGGCGCCCAGGGAAGCGGCATCCCCCAGACCATCGCTGCGCTGTCTGCCTCGGAACCGGTCAGGCGCCAGCTGCTGTCGCTACGGGTGGCGATCGGCAAAGTGGTGCTGACCCTGTTCGGCCTTTGCAGCGGTGCCTCGATCGGACGCGAAGGCCCGAGCGTCCAGATCGGCGCCGCCTTGATGTTCAGCCTGTCGCGCTCGAGACGCTTTCCCTACGACGGAATGCAGCGCGGCCTGATCCTCGCAGGCGCCGCAGCGGGGGTGGCTGCCGCCTTCAATGCGCCTCTTGCCGGCGTGGTGTTCGCGATCGAGGAAATGAGTCGCTCGTTCGAGCAGCGCACCGTCAGCATTGCCGTGACTGCAGTGATCGTGTCAGGCGTGCTGTCACTGGCGCTGCAGGGCGACTACGCCTATTTCGGCCAGTCGCACGCAACCATTGACCTGCGTTCAGGTATCGAGGCTGTGATCCTGTGTGGGGTGGTCGGTGGCCTGGCAGGTGGTTTCTTCAGCCGCGTGCTGCTGTTCATCGCCAAAGGACTGCCCGGGCGCCTTGGCCGCTTGCAGCGCGAGCGTCCGATTGCCTTTGCAGCCACGGCCGGGCTGTTGCTCGCCGTGCTCGGCCTCGCCAGCGCTGGCCGGGCGTTTGGCAGCGGCTACGAGGAAGCCCACAATATCCTCGAAGGCGCCATCACCACGCCCTGGTTCGGCCTGACCAAGTCACTGGCCACCATCATCTCCTACGCAAGCGGCATCCCAGGCGGCATCTTTGCGCCCTCGCTCGCCGCCGGCGCCGGCTTCGGCCAGGGCTTGAGCCACCTGCTGCCGATGGCGCCGGTGGCAGCGGTGGCCCTGCTTGGCATGGTGGGCTACTTCTCTGGCGTGGTCCAGGCACCCCTCACTGCATTCATCATCGTGACCGAGATGACCCGGGAAAATGACATGGCGCTGCCGCTCATGAGCTGTTCCCTGCTGGCCTACGGCGTGTCACGCATGGTCTGCCCGCATCCGCTTTACAAGGCACTGGCCACGCCTTTTCGCCAGCCGAAAAACACCGAAACCGCGGGCGGATAGCCCGCGTCGGCCGGTAGCGCCCGCAGCGAATGCTGCGCCGGCGCTCTCGCTCCCCTTTCTACAATTGCCGCAGGACAGCATCGGCGCAATCTTGCGCAGACCCCTTACTGGCAATTAAAGAACAGATTTAATATCGATTAATCATACACTTACAACAGTATTTTAATGTTGCGTGTTTGGCTCATCAGGCCGGTTATTTGCGCCTTTCAAAGGGTGGCCGGTGACGGTCGCACTTGATAACACTCAGGAGATCATCAATGAGCACGAACCAAGACCAACGCAATCAGGGCAACCAGAACAACAGCCAACAGCAGCCCGATCAGCAAAGCCAGAAGAACCAGCAGCAACGCCAGCAAGGCGGCCAGTCGGG
>CAZZVZ010000150.1:0-7612 GCA_964657655.1 Gammaproteobacteria bacterium
CTGCGATATGAGGCGGGCATTTGGCGGCGCACGAAGCACTCGCCGCAGCCGCGTCGGCGCGCGCGACGATGCGTTCTGGCGCGATGCCGCGGCTGGCAAAGAACTGGCGCACCTGGTCTGAGCGCCGCTCGGCGTCCTGCCTCGCGCGGTTCTGGTCAGCCGACGTCTCCTGGCCGACCGTGATGCTGACCAGTTCCACACGCCGGCAGTTGGCGCTCGGTCCGAGCACATTGAGCGCCAGTGCAATGCGTCCGTCGGCGGTCAGCGCATTGGCAGCGCTGAACCAGCTGCGTTCCAGCGGCAAATCTACCGCGAAATCGCAGCGGCTCTGGACCAGCGGATCAGCCGCCGTCGGGTCGAGCCCGGGCTGTGGTGCGAGTTTCCCCTGGATCGTGTCCGATACCGGCAGCTCGGCGGTCGAGGTCATGGGAGGTGAGCTCGGCGCGGTGCTGCACGCTGTGCAAAGGAGCGCTGCAGCCAGAAAAATGACGCGGGACAAAAAGGTACTCCCTGACGTGTTGGCACGGCGCAAACGCCATGCTTCGCTGTTTTGGCGGGACTATACGGCAAAAGCAGCGAGCCGCCCAAATGCGCCACGGCTGATCAAACAGCCGTTGGAACACGCTTTTCGCGGCCTGAAAGTTCGTGCTTGCCGGGCGCCGAGCGGGGTCGTCGCCCATGTTAAAATTGGCCGGTTTGGCGGACTGCTTGCAAAGACCCGAAACGGGCACCCTCTGCGGCTGCTGGACAACCCATTTTCAAGCTGTCTGATGGCTCAGCCTTGAGCCATCAAAATTCACCCGGTCATTCGCCTCATGGATCAGTTCGCCAAGGAAACCATCCCCGTCAGCCTCGAAGAGGAGATGCGACGCTCCTACCTCGATTACGCCATGAGCGTGATCGTGGGCCGCGCGCTTCCCGACGTGCGCGATGGTTTGAAACCGGTGCATCGGCGCGCCTTGTTTGCCATGCATGAGCAGAACAACGACTGGAACCGCGCCTACAAGAAGTCGGCCCGTATCGTGGGTGATGTGATGGGTAAATACCATCCGCACGGCGACAGCGCCATCTACGAGACCATCGTGCGTATGGCGCAGCCGTTCTCGCTGCGCTACATGCTGGTCGACGGCCAGGGCAACTTCGGCTCGATCGACGGCGACAACGCCGCGGCCATGCGTTACACCGAAATCAGGCTCGCCAAGATCGCCCACGAGCTGCTGGCCGACATCGACAAGGAAACCGTCGACTTCGGGCCCAACTACGACGGTGCCGAGCGCGAGCCGCTGATCCTGCCGGCACGCTTTCCCAATCTCTTGGTGAATGGTTCGTCGGGTATCGCGGTTGGCATGGCCACCAACATCCCGCCGCACAACCTGACCGAAGTGGTCGATGCATGCCTGCATGTGCTGAAGAACCCCGACGCCAGCATTGACGAGCTGATCGAGCTGGTGCCAGCACCAGACTTCCCGACCGGCGGCATCATTTATGGCGTGCAGGGCGTGCGCGAGGGCTACCGCACCGGACGCGGCCGTGTCGTGATGCGCGCCAAGACGCACTTCGAGGAGATCGACAAGGGCAACCGCTCATCAATCATCGTCGACGAGCTGCCCTACCAGGTCAACAAGAAAGTCCTGCTGCAGCGCATCGCCGAGCTGATCAACGAGAAGAAGGTCGAGGGCATCTCGCACATCCAGGATGAGTCCGACAAGGACGGCATGCGCGTCGTGATCGAGCTCAAGCGCGGTGAAGTGCCTGAAGTGGTACTCAACAATCTGTACAAGAACACCCAGCTGCAGGACACCTTCGGCATGAACATGGTGGCGCTGGTCGATGGTCAGCCGCGCCTATGCAACCTGAAAGTGATGCTGACCGCCTTCCTCGCGCATCGCCGCGAAGTGGTCACGCGCCGAACGGTGTATGAACTGAAGAAGGCGCGTGAACGCGGTCACGTATTGGAGGGGCTTGCGGTCGCTCTTGCCAACATCGACGATTTCATCGCGCTCATCAAGGCAGCACCGTCGCCTCCGATTGCAAAGCAGCACCTGATGCAGCGCTCCTGGGATTCGTCCGTGGTGCGCGCCATGCTGTCGCGCACCGAAGGTGCCGCATCGGCAGAAGCCTTCAGACCAGATGGACTTGGCCAGGAGTTTGGCCTGCAGGATGACGGTCTGTATCGGCTGTCAGAGACCCAGGCGCAGGAAATCCTGCAGATGCGCCTGCAGCGTCTGACTGGTCTTGAGCAGGAAAAGATCGTCGCCGAATATGGCGAGATCCTGAAGGTGATCGCGGATCTGCTCGACATTCTGTCGCGGCCGGAACGTATCTCGGCGATCATTGCCGAGGAGCTGGCGCAGATCAAGGCCGAGTTCGGCGACGGTCGTCGTTCAGAGATTGTCATGAACGCGCTCGACATGAGCGATGAGGACCTGATTACCCCGCAAGACATGGTGGTGACGCTGTCCCACATGGGATACATGAAGTCACAGCCCCTGTCTGAATACCGCGCGCAGCGCCGTGGCGGGCGCGGCAAGCAGGCGGCAGCAACCAAGGAAGACGACTGGATCGACCAGCTCTTCATCGCCAACACGCACGACACCATCCTGTGTTTCTCGAACCGCGGCCGGGTCTACTGGCTCAAGGTCTACGAAACTCCGCAGGGATCGCGCACCTCACGCGGCAGGCCGATCGTCAACATGTTCCCGCTGCTCGACGGCGAAAAGATCAACGTGGTGCTGCCCATCAAGCAGTTCGACGAGCAGCATTACATCTTCATGGCGACGGCACTGGGCACCGTCAAGAAGACCACGCTCAGTGAATTCAGCAACCGCCGCACGGCTGGCATCATCGCGGTCGACCTCGACGAGGGCGATCACCTGATCGGTGCTGCGCTCACTGATGGCGCGCACGATGTGATGCTGTTCTCCGATGCCGGCAAGGCGGTACGCTTCGACGAGAACGATGTTCGTCCGATGGGGCGTGGCGCGCGTGGCGTGCGCGGCATGATGCTCGACGACGGCCAGCGCGTGATCGCATTGCTGGTTGCAGAGAACGAACAGCAAAGCGTGCTGACGGCAACCCACAACGGCTACGGCAAGCGCACGCCGATTGCGGAATACACGCGTCATGGTCGCGGCACCAAGGGCATGATCGCGATCCAGACTTCCGAGCGCAACGGCAAGGTGGTGGCGGCCACTTTGGTTGATCCCAACGACGAGATCATGCTGATTACCAGCACTGGCGTATTGATCCGCACGCGCGTCTCGGAGATTCGCGAGATGGGCCGGGCCACTCAGGGCGTGACGCTGATCTCGGTGGATGACGGTGGACGTCTCTCTGGGGTGCAGAAGGTGGTCGAGTCGGCGGTCGAACTGATCGCCGATGAAGCAGCCGAGGGTGCAGACGCCGCACCGGGATCAGAGCCTGGTCCCGATGCTGCAGGCGACTCCGGAACAGAACCAGCGCAGGACGAATAGCGCGCCCCGCGCTAGAGGGCACTATGCGGCTGCTCAATTTTGGCGCGGGACCCGCGACGCTTCCCGAAGAGGTGCTGCAGCAGGCTCAGGCTGAGATGCTCGACTGGCACGGTCGTGGCATGTCGGTGATGGAGATGAGTCACCGCGGTGCCGAGTTCGAAGGCATGCTGGCGCAGGCGCAGGCGGATCTGCGCGAGCTGCTTGATATCCCGAGCCATTACGCGGTGATGTTCATGCAAGGCGGCGCCATCGCACAGAATTCGCTGGTGCCGCTTAACCTGATCGGCACCAGGCATGCAGCCGACTTCGTGTTGACCGGCGCCTGGTCGGCCAAGTCGCTTGCCGAGGCAAGCCGCTATCTGCGCGCCAACGTGGTCGCAAGCAGCGAGTCGACAGGTTTTGATCACATCCCCGATGAAGTCGAGTGGCAGCTTGATCCCGATGCGGCCTATCTGCAGATCTGCGGCAACGAAACCATTGGTGGTGTGCAGTTCCATCACGAGCCAGAGTCGTTGCCAGGCGTGCCGCTGGTGGCCGACCTGTCCTCTGAAATCATGTCGCGCCCGGTCAAGGTCGACCGGTACGGCTTGATCTACGCCGGCGCGCAAAAAAATCTCGGCGTGGCAGGTGTCACCATCGTGATCGTGGATCAGACTCTCTTCGGTCGTACCAGCCCGGTATGCCCGAGTATTTTCAATTATCAGAGCGTGGCCCAGGCCGACTCGATGCTCAACACTCCGCCCACCTATGCCATCTACATCAGTGGCCTGGTGCTGCAGTGGCTCAGGCGTCAGGCCACGCCAGGGCGTTCGGCGCTCGAAGTCATGCAGCAAAGAAATGCTGCCAAGGCTGCCGATCTCTATGCTGCAATCGATGCTAGCGATTTCTACTCCAATTCGATTCGCAAGAGCGATCGGTCCGTCATGAACGTGCCGTTCCGGCTCGCTGACGACAAGCTCAATCAGCCGTTTCTGGACCAGGCCAGGGCCGCAGGCATGCTTCAGTTGAAGGGTCACAAATCAGTCGGTGGCATGCGCGCATCGATCTACAACGCGATGCCGCATGCGGGCGTCACCCGCCTGATCGAGTTCATGCAGGACTTCGAAAAGAGGATGGCATGATGTCTGACGCATCGGGCCGTGAGCTTGCCGCGTTGCGCGGCGAGATTGACGCGCTCGACGCCAGGATTCTCGATCTGCTCAACCAGCGCGCGACCATCGCGCTCAAGGTGGGCATGGAAAAGCACAAGAACAATGCCCCGATCTTTCGCCCCGAGCGTGAAGCCCAGGTGCTGGCACTGCTCGACGCCAGCAACCAGGGCCCGTTACGGGCCGAGCATCTACGTGCCATTTACCGCGAGGTGATGTCGGCCTGCCGTGATCTGGAGCGGCGCGTCACGGTCGCCTTCCTGGGGCCGAGTGGCACCTTCAGCGAGCAGGCGGTGATGGCCCGCTTCGGCAGTTCGGTCGACGGATTGGCATGTGCCAATATCGCCGGCATCTTTCGGGCGGTCGAGTCACATCAGGCAGATTTCGGCGTGGTGCCGCTCGAGAATTCGAGCGAAGGTGCAATCGGTCAGACGCTCGACCTGCTGCTCAATTCTCCCTTGTTGCTGACCGCAGAAGTGGCGCTTCGCATCGAGCATCATCTTCTGACCAAGAGTGGCTCGCTCGAGGGTGTAAAAAAAGTCTGCGCCCATCCGCAGGCGCTTGGCCAGTGCACCCAGTGGCTGCAGGCACACGCTCCGACGCTGGAATTGATCGCAGCCTCCTCCAACGGTGAAGCTGCCCGTCTGGCGAGCGAGGATGCCACGCTGGCCGCCATCGCGGGGGAACACGCAGCGCGCGTCTACGGATTGACCGCTGCGGCCAGCCAGATTCAGGATGACGCCAACAACACCACCCGGTTTGGGGTACTCGGCCGGCACAAGAGCCAGTCCTCCGGCAGGGATCGCACGTCGCTTGCGCTATCGGTGGATCATCGCGCCGGCGCGGTGGTCGACATGCTCGCGCCACTCAAGGCGCATGGCGTGTCGATGACGCGCTTCGAATCGCGCCCGGCACGCACCGGTGACTGGACCTATTATTTCTTCATCGACGTCGAAGGTCACGAGGACGATGCGCACGTCGCATCGGCGCTAAGCGACCTGCGAGCGGCCTCGGGATTCTTCAAGATCCTCGGCGCTTATCCTGTTGCCTGAGCCGAACCCTCGAGCCTCGTGCCTGGGTGAACCTACTGAGCGAGACGCTCAAGGAAATGATTCATGAACAAACCAATTACGCCGAGTGCCGAATTGCCCGCCAACGATTATGTGCGTGGCCTGCCACCGTACGTGGCGGGAAAGCCGATCGCTGAAGTGGCGCGCGAGTATGGGCTTGATGCCGCCACCATCGTAAAGCTTGCCTCCAACGAGAATCCGCTTGGCATGCCGGAGTCGGCGCGCCAGGCCATCCTCAAGGTGATGGGTGACACCGGCCGCTATCCTGATGCCAACGGTTTCGATCTGAAGGGCGCACTTGCCAGGAAATACCAGGTGCCAGAAGACTGGCTGACACTTGGCAACGGCAGCAACGACATTCTCGAACTGGCGGCGCGCGCTTTCCTGTCGCCCGGCAAGAGTGCCGTGTTCTCGCAGTACTCTTTCATCGTCTATCCGCTTGCGGTGCAGGCGGTCGGCGCCAAGGCGCTCGTGGTCGCCGCCACGCCAGAGCTGGGGCATGACCTTGAGGCGATGCTGGCGGCTGTGCGCGAAGACACCAAGCTGGTGTTCATTGCCAATCCGAACAATCCGACCGGCACGTTCTTGAGTTCTGCTGCGATCGAGAATTTTCTCAACGCGGTGCCACCACATGTGATGGTGGTACTCGATGAGGCCTACAACGAATATCTGGAACCCGCGCTGCGTTTTGAGAGCAGCCTGTGGGTCCATCGCTACGCCAACCTGATCGTGTCGCGCACCTTCAGCAAGGCCTACGGTCTGGCTGGCTTGCGCGTTGGCTACGCGCTGTCACAGGCACCGGTGGCCGATCTCCTCAACCGGGTTCGTCAGCCGTTCAATGTCAATGTACTCGCGCAAGCCGCAGCTGAAGCGGCGCTGTCAGACCGCGAGTTTCTCGACAAGACCTATCTGCTGAACCGCGCCGGCTATCTGCAGCTGTCCGAGGCGTTCCGCTCGATGGGCCTGAGCTTCGTGCCGTCGTATGGAAATTTCGTGCTGGTGAAGGTCGGCGATGATCCCGACGCAGGCACGCGCATCAACCAGAAGCTGCTCAGGGCGGGCGTGATCGTGCGACCGGTTGGCAACTACGGGCTGCCGCAATACCTGCGTGTCTCGATTGGTCTGCCAGAAGAGAATCTGGCGTTCGTCAAGGCGCTCACCGATGCCCTCGCCGGCTGAGCAGCCGTTCCAGAACATCGGCCTGATCGGTCTTGGGTTGATCGGAGGCTCGTTCGCGCTCGCGGCCAAGGCGTCCTGGCCAGGCGCTGGCCTGTACGCATACGACCCAGCGCCAGCAGCGCGTGACTGGGCACTTTCTGATGGCTCGATCACCGTGCTGGCGAGCATCAAGGAGCTTGCCGCCGCGAGCCAGCTGATCGTGATAGCAGCGCCGCTCGAACAGTTTGAGGCAATCTTCGGCGCGCTGGCCGATGCAGTTCGCGCGGACACCATCATCATCGATTTGGCCAGTACCAAGGCGCGGCCACTGGCTTGTGCCGAGTATCTCCTTGGTGACGCCGCGAGACGTTTTGTTGCCTGCCATCCGATCGCCGGAAGCGAGCAGAGCGGCGCCCTGCACGCGCGCGCTGACCTGTTTCGAGGCAAGCCCGTGGTCGTGACGCCGCTTGCCAGCACCAGCAAGGACGCCCTCGGGACCGTTGCCGTCCTGTGGCAGAGCCTCGGCGCGCAGCTCGTGACCATGCAGGCCGAGCAGCACGACAAGCTGTTCGCCTATCTCAGTCATGCACCGCACCTGCTCGCCTTCGTCTACATGTTGCAGGGGCAGGCGCTCAGCGACGAGGAACTGAGTCTTGCCGGCAGCGGCTTTCGCGATTTCACGCGCATCGCAGCGTCGAATCCCGAGCTGTGGGCCGATATCCTGCTCGATAATCGCGTCGCCCTGCTGGATCTGCTGGACCAG
>CAZZVZ010000151.1:0-7609 GCA_964657655.1 Gammaproteobacteria bacterium
ACCTGGGTCTGGAGTGCCTGACGTTGCGGACCATCGCCTACCATCACCAGCCGGATGGCCCCGCTTTTGGCATGATGCAGTTCACTGATGGCGTCGATCAGGTAGCGATGACCTTTCCAGCTGCGCAAAGTCGCCACGATGCCGACCACGAAGGTGGCGGCATCGACCTCGAGCGTGGCTCGCGCGGCACTGCGCTGTTCTGCGCTGGGCGGGCTGTAGCGCGCCACGTCGATGCCGGTCGGCACCGACACGACGCGCGCAGGATCGAGCCCGTTGTGCTCGATCAGCGTCTGGCGCAAAGCCTCGCCGGTCGTGACAACCCTCAGGCTTGCTGTGCGGTAAAGCCAGCGCGAAGTGATGTTGTTGGAGACGGGTGCCGAGACGTGACGTGTTCGCACCAGAGCAGATGGGTGGCGTCTTGCCATCAGGGCGAGCGCTGCAAGCCAGCTGTCGGTGGAACTGTGGCTGTTGATGATGTCAAACGGCGCCGCGTCACAAGTCGCCAGGAAGCCGCGCATGGCGCGCAGGCCAGCTAATGACTTGCGGCCAATCTCGAGCGCCTCCACCGGCACCCCGAAGCGCGGTGCCTCAGTGTAGATGCGTGCTTCAGCGGGGCAGACCAGCCGAACATCATGGCCTCGCAGACGCATCCCTTGCGCCTCGCTCAGGATACGGATTTCCTGGCCGCCCCAGCCACAGGACGCCTCGGTATGCAGGATTCTCATGTGTCTTCGGCATCGGCCAGCCGTTCGTCACGCGCCGGCTCGCGCTCGCGCGCGAACTGGATGCGATACAGATGCGCATAGGGTCCGTTGGCATCGAGCAGTTCCTGATGGGCGCCCAGTTCAACCAGGCGGCCGCGATCGAGCACGGCAATGCGATTGGCACGTTCGATGGTCGACAGCCGGTGCGCAATCACGAGGGTGGTGCGATCTTTCATGAGATCGTCGAGTGCATCCTGCACGAAGCGCTCGGATTCGGAATCGAGCGCAGAAGTGGCCTCATCGAGGATCAGAATCGGTGCGTCCTTCAGGATCGCGCGAGCGATGGCAAGCCGCTGGCGCTGGCCGCCTGAAAGCCGGACGCCACGCTCGCCGATCATGGTATCGAAGCCTTCCGGCAGATCCTCGATCATGTCGAGCAGATGGGCTGCCTTGGCGGCAGCGCGCAGTTGCGCCAGGCTCGAATCGCGCTTCGAGCCGTAGGCAATGTTGGCGCCTATCGTATCGTTGAACAGCACCACATCCTGGCTCACCATGGCAATCTGGGCGCGCAGGCTGGCCACCTTGACCGACTCGATCGGCAGGTCGTCGATCAGGATCTGGCCGCTGCTGGCGTGATAGAAACGCGGAATCAGGTTGGCAACGGTGGTCTTGCCGCCGCCTGACGATCCGACCAGGGCCAGCATTTCGCCGGCGTTGATCGAGAGTGTCAGACCATCGATCGCGGCACGCTTGGTGCGCGAATAACGCATCGTCACATTGCGAAACTCGATGGAACCGCGCGCGCGCTCGATCTCGATGCTGCCGGTATCGTCCTCGGGCACCTGATCGATCAGGTTGAACACGCCTTCTGCTGCGGCCAGGCCGCGTTCGAACGGCCCGCTGATGTCGGCCAGCTGCTTGAGCGGTGCCAGCAAGCCGAGCATTGCGGCCATGAAGGAAATGAAGTCGCCCGCAGTCATGGCGTGGTGCTGGGCCAGGCGCAGTGCGAAGAAGACGACACAGGCAAACGCCACCGCCGTCATCAGCTGGGTGATCGGCACGGTACCGGAGCTGGTCACCGTGATGCGCATGGCGTTGCCGCGCAGTCGATCGATAGTCTTGAGGAAGGTGCGCTTGGCGACCGCTTCCCCACCGTAGATCTTGACCACTTTCTGACAGTCGATGGTCTCTTGCACCACCCGCGTCAGTTCTCCGGTCATATTCATGTTGTCGCGCGACAGCGAGCGCATGCGGCGTGAGAAGCGCCTCACCACCAAAGTGACCGCCGGAATCAGGATCACGCTAAACAGCGTGAGGCGCCAGTTGATGGTGAGCAGCGTGATAATAAGGAACAGCGCAGCGAAGCCATTGCGCACCACGTTGGTCAGCACGCTAGTGGCAGTGCCCATCACGTTGGATGCCTCGAACACGATGCGAGACACCAGCTTGGACGAGGCGTTGTCGTCGAAAAAGCTGGTGGGCAGCGTAATCATCTTGTCGAACATGCGGCGCCGCAGCTCAGACAGCACCTTGTTGCCCACATACGCCATGGCGTACGAGTTGATGAAGGTGAAAAGGCCGCGGATCACGAACAGCCCGACGATGGCCAATGGATAAAGCCAGATCGGATGATCGGTATGCCCCGAAAAGCCCTGGTCCGTGAGCGGTTTCAGCAGCTTGGCGAACAGTGCGTCGGTGGTCGAGGCGATCACCGAGCAGATGGTACCGATCAGGAAGATGCCCCAGTAGGGGCGCACGAATCCGAGCAGACGCGCGTAGATTTCACGGCTCGGCAGATGTTCTTCGTCAGGCAGACTGGCTACAGCCGAGCTTTTGCCGGCACGCTCGACACTCGAGCTGGCCGGAGATTCAGTGGTGGTCATGGGTTGCAGATACGCGGCGCAAGGCACGCTTGGAAGGCCGTCATTTTAACACCCGGCCTCTTTTACAGGTTCAAGCCAGCAGCCGGGTGTAAAGCCCCATCAGCTGGGCGGCCATCTGGCCGATGCCAAATCGCTCGGCACTGCGGCGCGCTGCAAGGCGCATCGCCGCGGCGGCGCCGGGCGATTGCATGGTCTCGCGCCACTGACTGACCCGTTGCGCGAGAGCGTGGGCATCTCCGAGCGGGATGACGAAGCCGTTGCTGCCCTGCTCGACTGCCTCGAGCGCCCCACAGGCATCGGACACCAGGATCGGCACGCCACTCGACAGCGCTTCGAGCGTGACGTTGGGAAATGGATCGTAGACCGTGGGCAGAATCAGGCCATCTGCCATCCCGTAGTAGGGCCGCGCATCGCTCACCGGACCGATGAAATGACAGCGCGCCGCGATGCCAAGCGCCCTGGCGCGTGCTGCGTAGCGCCTTTGATGCTTGTCGCTGCCCACCACCATCATGGTGACATGCGCGTCGCGCGCAACTGCCTGCATCGCATCGTTCAAGCCCTTTCTCTCGAAGCCCGAGCCGATGAAAAGCAGCACCGCTTGGTCTGCGCCGACCTGATACCGGGAGCGCAATGCGAGCCGGTGTTGCTCGCGCAGCTGCGGGTGGAAGCGCTCCAGGTCGACGCCGTTGTAGATCACGTGCAAACGCGCAGCATCGATCGCAAAGCGCGCCAGAATCTCGTCTCGCACCAGCTCGGAATTGCAGATCACCGCACGCAGCTTCGGACTTTCGAACATGCGTCTTTCTACATCGCGCAGATAGCTATGATGCAGACTGAGGCCTTGCGACAATTTCATCAGTCGCGCATAGCGACCAGCGCGAGCCGCCCGACGATCCAGCCAGGCAGCGTGCACGCCGTCGCCGGCACGATAGATGTCAAGACCCACGATGCGCTCGTGGCTTTGCACCAGGTCAAAGCGTGCCTTGCGGAGATACCCTGTTACCGCGCGTGCGAACGACCAGTCACGCCAGGTCCGGCCCAGATAAAACGGGTCGAGTGTGACCACCTGGGGCACACTGGCATCGGCCGGATGATCGGGACCTGGTCGCCAGCGGCGCGCCAGAATCGCGATCTGGGTGCCTTGAGACTGCAAGGCACCGGCTGCCAGTTCCACAAACCGTTCGGCACCGCCTGAGGCGTTGTAGCGCGCGCGTACCACCGCAAGCTTCACGGCAGTGACCCTGTGGTGTTCAGATGTCGAGCCACGGATCGGAGCGCGCGATGACATCGTCGAAGGCGCTGAGCACCTGGCTCACAGGCAGTTGCACCAGGCACTGACTCACCTTGCTGCCGCCACAGCCATCCTGGCCGCATGGCCTGCAGGCGAACTGCTGGTGTGTCACGACCGCCGACACGAGATTGGAATCGCCCTTCCACGGGGCCCAGTTGTCCTCCCCGGACGGACCGAACATGGCCACCAGTGGCGTCCCCATGGCAGCGGCGATGTGCATCGGCGCCGAGTCGATGCCAACGAAGGCACGCGCCCTGCCGATCAGCGCTGCCAGGCGGTTGAGCGTACTTGGCTGGTTGGCGAGCACCAGCTCAGGTGGCAGTTCACCGAACTGCTGTTTCAGCGCGAAAACGATGGCCTCGAGCATCGCTTCCTCGCTGCGCCCCGGGCCGCAGCTCAACACCACCATGTAGCCGCGTTGCAAGATGGCGCGGATCAGGGCCGCGTTGTTCGCGATCGACCAGCACTTGAACATCCAGCGGCTGGTCGGCTGCACGACAACATAGGGTCTGTCGACCCCCTGGCTCTTGAGAAATTCGTCGGCCAGCTGCTCGGCCTCCTGATCGGGACGCAAGGTCAATGCAGGTGCCAGGCCGACATCGATGCCGAGCCGTCTCAACGCATCGAGGTGCTGTTCCACGGTATGGCGCCGAAGCAATGGATGGCCGCTGCGAACGCTCGCACCACTTTTCCAGAAATGGGTGAACGAGCCACGCCAGAACGCGTCCTGATCGCGCAGCATGGGCGCGATCGAGATGCGCGGTCGAACCCAGCGCGAAAGCCAGGCGCCACGGCGATGATCACTTAAGTGAATCAACAGGTCGTAGTGGCGCGCGCGCACCTCACGCATGAAGCGCAGCTCGGCCATGGTCTTGCTCAGGCCGCTCGAATCGCTACCGTCCTTGTCGATCGAGAACACCTTTGCGATGTCAGGGTTGTTGAGCAGCAAAGGCCTGGTCGCGTGGTAGACCACCACGTCGATCTCAAGAGCAGGATTGCTGCGTTTCAGGACGCGGTACAGGGGCGTCGTCAACAGCACATCGCCGTGATGGCGCAGCATCACCACCACCACGCGCCTCACCCCGGTCAGGTCGATGGCATCGTCCGGGCGGGCAAGCTGTGCCGACGCCGTGGCACTCACGGGTAACAGAACTGGACGTTCTCGGGCGCCAGCCACTCGCTCAAGCCGCCTGCCAGCTGGTCAGTGGGCAGTACGCGCCAGGCGTCGCCTAGATGGACCTCGCAGCTGGCATCGGCGTTGTGATAGCTGATGGTCACCGGACAGCCCCGCGCCGGTACATCGTTGGCCTGCTGGATCGTGCGATGACTGGCGAGCAGGTCAAGCAGGCGCCGCGCATCGGACTTGCCGTTCATCGACAGGCGCAGTGAACGACAGAACTGGGAACGGGCCTGGGCCAGATCGAAGGCCTTGTCTGCGCTCATGCGCAATCCGCCGCTGAAATCATCGTTGCGCAGGACGCCTGAGACGATCAACAGCTCGTCTTCGCGAAACAGCTGGCGATTGGCTTCGAACAGCTCGTTGAAGATCATCACTTCGAGTTGCGAACTGCCGTCATCGAGACTGACGATCAGCATCTTGCCGCGCCTTGTCATCTGCGGCCTGAGACTGGCGATGATGCCTGCTGCCATCTGCGGCTCGCGCGCGGGGACCAGATTGACGAGCGGCTGGCGCACGAATCGGCGCACCTCGTTTTCAAAACCCTTGAACAGGTGACCAGAAAGATAGAACCCGAGCGCGGCCTTTTCTTCGGTCAACTGCTGCTTGTCAGTGAAACCTCGCACCCGGATCAGTTCCAGCTGGTCGGCGTCGCCGCCGGAGCCTGCCAGCACGTCGAACAGGCTGACCTGGTGCAGGTTGGCTTCGGCCTGCTCGGCCGCCTCCATGGCGCGCGCGACCGAGGCCAACAGGCTGGCGCGATCGGGATCGAGGCAGTCGAGCGCACCGGCGCGAATCAGCGCTTCGAGAACGCGGCGGTTGACCACGCGCTTGTCCACGCGCCGGCAGAAATCGTAGAGGTCCTTGAAGGGAGCCGCGCGACGCGCGGCGACAATGGCTTCAATCGCACTGGCGCCGGTGCCCTTGATGGCGCCCAGGCCGTAGCGGATTGCAGAGGCCCGCTTTTCCCCGTCTTGGATGACCGGAGTGAAGCGGTAATCCGACAGCATCAGATCAGGCGGCAGGATGGTCAGTTCCAGGATCTTGCGGGCATCCTCGATCAGGATCTTGACCTTGTCGGTATCGTCTTGCGCAGCCGACAGGTTGGCTGCCATGAACTCGGCCGGATAGTGCGCCTTGAGCCAGGCGGTGTGGTAGGCCAGCAGCGCGTAAGCCGCAGCATGCGACTTGTTAAAGCCGTAGCCTGCAAACTTTTCCATCAGGTCGAACAGTTCGTTGGCCTTGCCGGCCGACAGGCCGTTGGCCTTGGCGCCTGCGCCGAAGATGCTGCGATGCTCGGCCATTTCCTCGGCCTTCTTCTTGCCCATGGCCCGGCGCAGCAGGTCGGCGCCACCGAGCGAATAGCCGCCGATGATCTGCGCCATCTGCATCACCTGCTCCTGGTAGACCATGATGCCGTAGGTCTCCTCCAGCACCGGCTTGACGCGCGGATCGGGATACTCAAAGCGCTCCCCCTTCTTGCGCGCAATGAAGTCAGGAATCAGGTCCATCGGGCCGGGACGGTAAAGTGCCACCAGCGCGATGATGTCTTCGAAGCGGTCCGGCCGCGCATCCTTCAGCATGGTCTGCATGCCGCGGCTTTCGAGCTGGAACACAGCAACCGTCTCGGCGCGCTGCAGAACCTTGTAGGTGGCAGGGTCATCGAGTGCCACGCGTTCCAGGTTGAAGTCGTGCTGATCCGGATAGAGCGCACGGATGTGCTGACTGGCCCAGTTCAAGATGGTCAGCGTGGTCAGACCGAGGAAGTCGAACTTGACCAGGCCCGCAGCCTCGACGTCATCCTTGTCGTACTGGCTGATCACGCTCTCGGAGCCTGCCTGCGCGTAGAGCGGAGAGAAGTCGGTCAGCTTGCCCGGGGCAATCAAGACACCACCCGCATGCATGCCGACGTTGCGTGTCAGGCCTTCCACGGCTTCGGCAAGCTGCAGTAGCTCGCGCACTTCATCTTCCTTGGACTCGCGCTCGGCAAGCGCTGGTTCTTCCTTTCTGGCATCGGCAATGGTCACGAGCTTGCCGGGCTTGAACGGAATCAGCTTGGCAATGCCATCGACGAACGTGAATGACAGGTCGAGCACGCGTCCGATATCGCGTACCGCTGCCTTGGCAGCCATGGTGCCGAACGTGGCAATTTGCGCGACCGACTCGGCGCCGTACTTGTGGCGCACATAATCGATCACACGGTCACGCCCGGTCTGGCAGAAGTCGATGTCGAAGTCGGGCATCGAGACGCGTTCCGGATTGAGAAAGCGTTCGAACAGCAGGTTGTAGGCAAGCGGGTCGAGGTCGGTGATGCCAAGCGAATAGGCCACCAGGGACCCGGCGCCCGAACCGCGTCCCGGTCCCACCGGCACATCATTATTCTTGGCCCAGTTGATGAAGTCGGCGACGATCAGAAAGTAGCCGGGAAAACCCATCGAGACGATGGTGTTTGCCTCGAACAGGAGCCGCTCGCGGTAACGAGGACGCACCTGATTGCGTTCCTCTTCGTTCGGATAGAGCGCGAGCAGGCGCCGCTCAAGGCCGCGTTCGGCCT
>CAZZVZ010000152.1:0-7590 GCA_964657655.1 Gammaproteobacteria bacterium
CGACCCGCTGTGCCGCGAGGCGGCGGTCGCCGCGCTCGGCGCGATCGGCGACCCGGCCGGTCTGCCCGCGGTGTTGGTCGGCCTGGACGACAAGCCGGCCGTCCGTCGCCGCGCCGCAGTGGCGCTCGCCGCCTTCGAACTGGTGGTGTGTCTGTCGCTGGTGGCCTTGCTGGTCAAGGACAGTCCGGCCGCCTATGGTCTCGAGCCTGACGGCGGCACTGCCGTCAGTGTCGGCGCAGCTCACTTGACCGCCCCTGCGCAACAGAGTCTCGCACAGATGGTCGGTACTGCGACTTTCTGGAAGCTCGCCATCAGCTTTGCTGCCATGGGCATGACCTTCTACGCGATCGCCCCGAACATCGTCTATATCCTGGTCAAGTCAGCCGGCATGAGCCCCGCGCAGATCGCCCAGGTATTGACCGCCTCCGGAATCGCCGTGCTGTTCGGACGCATTGTGGTGGGTTATCTGCTGGACAAGATCCATGCACCCATTGTCGGCGCGCTGACCTTGATCTTCACCGCATGTTCGGCTGCGACCTACGCTCTGACGGCCAATCCAATCTTCATTACGCTCGCGGCTATCGCCGGCGGCTTCGCAATTGGCGGCGAGACCGATCTTATGCCTTACCTGGCCAGCCGCTACTTCGGCGCGCGTGCGGTACCGAAGATCTTTGGCTGGTTTCTGTTTGCCTTCTTCATGGGCGCCACCGTGGCTCCTATCTCGTTTGCCAAGCTCTCGGTGGCATACGGCGGCGCCAGCACACCGCTCTTCATGCTGGTCGGATTGCAGATCGTTCCTCTGGTACTGTTCTTGAGCCTTGGTCGCTATCCCGACGCGGAATCGGTTAGATAGCAGCAGAGCCATGCTGGTGACGTAGCTGGCCACTCCTCACCCAGCCCGAGATCTGCTGGCCAGAGCTGAGATCGAGATACAGGATGCGGGTGAAGCCGTGATACGCCCGGTAGGCGTACACGGCCATGCTGTTCTGCAGCCGCATGCCTGGACAGCCACAGACGCCCGAGGGCGCCGTATAGACCTGAACATCGTTGCCGTGAACCAGGGCAGCATCCCACTTGTCCTCGCCCGCGAGCCGCTGTCGGTTTGCGTCCTGCCATGCTTCGCATGAAGACTGTGGCGCTGCGACAACCTCGCCACCAAAGCCCAGCGACAGGCCGAGCAGCACACCCGTGACGACCACTTCATCAAGTTTTTTCATGAACTCATCCCAGGTTTTTCTGGCTATGACGCCAAGACGCGTTGCAACCAAGCTTCGCTCACGGCCGAATCATTCGTTGCACGCTGCCACTATAGTCGCGTGATCGCGCTCGCGATAGTCGATCAACAGGAGAAGATGTGAAGCGAGAAATCATACGGGTCGAGCCGCTTTCTAGCTATCTCGAAGCCTGGCGCGCGCCGACATCAGTCGTGACGCGCGCAGGAGAGACGATCTACGTCTCCGGACTGCCGCCCTTCGATCCGCAAACCGGTCAGGTCATCAACGCCAGTATCGAGCGGCAGACCGAGCTGGTGCTCGAGCAGATGAAGCTGTGTCTCGAGACCGCTGGATCATCGCTTGAGCAGGTCCTTAAATGCAACGTCTATTGCACCTCGGTGGATCATTTCGCTGCGGTCAACGCGGTGTACGCGCGGTTTTTCCCGCAATCGCCGCCAGCGCGCATCTTCGTTTGCGTGGCGGCCTGGCCAGGTCACTTTGATATCGAAGTTGATTGCGTTGCTGTTAGCACATGACAAGCCAGATCGGCGCGGCTGCCGAAATACGCAAGGAGCGAAAATGTTTACAGTTATTTTTGAAGTGCATCCAGGACACGAGCGCTGGCAGCAGTACCTCGAGCTTGCCAAGTTGCTGCGTCCAGAGCTGATCAAGATCGATGGCTTCATCGACAACGTGCGCTATCGCAGTCTGACAAGAGACGGATGGCTACTGTCTTTGTCTGGCTGGCGTGATGAGAAAGCCCTGGTGCGCTGGCGAACCCACGCGGGTCACCATCTGGTGCAGCAGCAAGGACGCGATCAGGTGCTGCTCGACTATCATCTGCGCGTGGGCCAGATCACGTCAGATAGCCAAATGCCACAAGGCCTGGTGATCGAGGATCAGCGCCTGGACGAGACTGCAATGCCCAATGGCACCGCGATTACTTTAGTTGATTGCGCCCAGGCAGAGAGCTGGATCAAGCTGCGAACAGCACAACAGGTGGCAGCCGAACTCGGACTGGATGTGAAGGCCGATGGCCTGCTCAGCTGGGACATCTTCCAGGGGGTGCTGGCACCTGGTGAACTGATCCTCCTTCGCAGCTGGGGCGACGCCACAGCTGCAAGCAAGGGCACGCCGGCTTTGACCGGCTCGCTGCAGATGCGCGCGAGATCGGTACGGGTCATCCGCGACTACGGCAAATACCAGCGCTTCGAGGCACCCCAATACTATCCGGCAGCTCGGCCAAACGAGATTGGCGCGCGCACCGCATAATGCACTCTGCGCCGTACCAGCGACCAATCCCCTTCTTTTGCCTGCGACATCCTTCATGAAACTGACCAGCCACGCACCGTTGATCCTGCTTCTCGCGAGCTGCTTGTTGGGTCTCGCATCCAAGGCGCCCGCTCAGGACGTCAGCAGCGCCGAGCGCGCCACGCTCGAGCGCATCAGGGACCAGGCCATGCAATCCGACTGGGGCTATCAGCGTCTGGCCGATCTGGCTGATCTGATCGGACCGCGCCTGGCAGGCTCTGCAGGCGCCAAGGCAGCGGTGGCCCAGGTTGCAACGGCACTGAATGAATCCGGCATCACGATGCGCCTCGAGCCAGTCATGGTGCCGCACTGGCAGCGTGGCATTGAGGAAGGACAACTGGTGTCGTACGCCGGCCGGCCGGATGGAATCACCCAGAAAGTGGTCCTGACGGCGCTGGGACATTCAACGGCCACGCCACCAGGCGGACTGACTGCGCCCATCGTGCTGGTTCACGACTTCGACGAACTTGCCGCCCGCAGCGCCGAAGTCAAAGGCAAGATCGTATTGTTCGACGAGCCCTTCGACAGCGACATGGCAGACAACGGCTACTCGGGCGCGGCCTACGGCAAAGCATCCAGATACCGCTTTCGCGGCCCCGCTCGCGCCGCGCAACTCGGAGCTGTCGCCGTCTTGGTGCGCTCGGTAGGCGGTGCTGCCTTTCGCATTGCGCACACTGGCGACACCATCTTTCCTGCGGGCAACGATGCGCTGCCGGCAGCCGCAGTCTCCGTCGAAGATGCCATGCTGATCGAGCGTCTCGCGGCGCGCGGCGCGCCGGTCGTGCTGCATCTGACGCTCACGCCCAGTCAGGGTCCTGATGTTCCGAGCAGCAATGTGATTGGCGAGATTCCCGGCAGCGATCCAAGTGCTGGAATAGTGATTGTGTCGGGTCACCTTGACAGCTGGGATCTGGGTACCGGCGCAATGGACGACGGCATCGGGGTCATCAGCGCATTGGCTGCACTCAAGGTGTTCAAGGAACTCGACCTGCATCCGCGCCGCACAATCCGTTTTGTGGCCTGGATGAACGAGGAAGATGGTTTGCGCGGCGCTGAGGCCTATGCACGCGACCACCATGACGAACTGCCGCGCCACATGGCGGCGATCGAAAGCGATTTCGGGATTGGCAAACCACTGGGCATCACGACCAATGCCGCAGGCGCGGCAATTCCAGCCCTAGAGCAAATGATCACGGTACTCGAGCCTATCGGCGCGACTGTCGTCGAGCCGATCGCCAAAGGCATGGGCTCGGATCTTGACGGCATTCAGGCAGCTGGCGTTCCGATCTATGAACCACTGGTCGATGGACGTCGCTACTTTGACATTCACCACACGGCAGCCGACACCTTCGACAAGGTCGATCCAGCGGACTTCAAAAAGCAGGTCGCGGTGATGGCGGTACTGACTTATTTTCTGGCCGACCAGACGCCTGAACTTCCAAGGGAGATGTTGCCGTTCCAGCACCGCTAGCGCGGCGCGGCGAAGTTTACCCAGCCATCCTGGGCTCGGGGCCGTCGGTACGGGGCGAAGGGGCACGCTCAAATAAATTGCACAGCACGTGATTTTGCTGTGATTTTGCCGAAGTCGGTGCGAATCACCCAGGTATGACAGCCCTCGCCCCCGCCACGCCATGAGTGCCGATGCCAGCCTTCTGTTCGAAGAGCTGATCGAAGCGCACGGCAAGATCATCTTTCATGTCGCGCGCATCTACGCCCGCGACCGCGACGACCGAAACGACATCGCCCAGGAAATCAAGACGCAGCTGTGGCGCGCGTTTCCCAGGTATTCACCCGAACGTCGCTTCTCGACCTGGATGTACCGCATCGCGCTCAACGTTGCCATCTCGCACCTGCGCCGGGAAAGTCGCCGGAGCGAGCAGTTTGAACCGATTGACGGAATGCTCGAGCTGGAAATCGGCAGCGTTATGGCAAACGACAGCGAGGAGCCCGATGAACGGCTGCTGGTTCTCAGAAGACTGATCGCGGACCTCGATCCCCTCAACCGTGGCCTGGTGCTGTTGTACCTGGAAGAACGCAGTTATGCCGAGATCGCTGAAATCCTCGGTATCACGGAGACCAATGTGGCAAGCAAGATTAATCGCATCAAACAGCGGTTGCGCCAGCAGATGCTAGGCGGCCCCGCTGCTCAACCCGGAGCATGAGGATGGAACTCGATGATCTCAAAGGCGCATGGCAGCTGCTCGACCAAAACCTTGAGCGGCTCTACGCGCTTGAATTGCAGGGCATGCGCGAAATAAAGCTCGGCAAGGTTCGCCAGCACCTGCGTTTTCTGACGCTTGGTCGCGTCATTCAGCTTCTGGCAGGGGTGGTGATGGCGATCGTGATGGGAGATTTCTGGCTGTCACATCTCGATCAGCCGCATCTCTTGATCTGCGGTGTTCTGATGCACGTGTACGCAATCATGCTGATCATCAGTTCCGCACGGGAGTTTTATCTGATCAACGCGATTGACTACGCCGCACCGGTGGTGACGATTCAGCGCCGCCTCGCCGAATTGCGTCAATGGCATCTTGTTGAAGCCTATGTTTTTGGCCTGACCGGATGCTTCGTCTGGGTGCCCATGGTCCTGATCGCCTTTGAGATCCTGTTTGGCGCCGACATCTATTTATTTGCGCCCACCGTGGTCTGGTATTTCATCGCGAGCACCTTGCTCTTGATGCTGGGCGCTGCAGCGGTTTGGTCCTGGCTGCGACGCCCTGGCCGTGCAGGCATCGCTCGACGCTTGAAGGACCATTTTGTCGGAAAGACCGTGGTGCGCGCGGAATCGGTGCTGGGCGAACTATCGCGCTTCGAGCAGGACTCCTGAAGCACTGGAGAGAAGTCAGAACAAGATGATGATCACCGAGCCAGCAACGATCAGCGCACCACCTGCTGCCACCGGCCAGGTCAGCTTTTCGCCCGCGAACGCGAGACCGAGGGCAATCGCGACCACCACGCTGAGTTTGTCGATTGGTGCGACTTTCGATACCGGCCCGAGCTGCAAGGCGCGGTAGTAGCATAGCCACGACAAGCCGGTGGCGAAGCCCGAGGCAACCAGAAACAGCCAGGTTCTTGAGCCGATGTTCTTCAAAGGCTGCCATTCGGCGCGTGACCAGACAATCAGAAGCGTCACGACAAAAATGACAACCACACGGATCAGGGTCGCCATGTTCGAATTGATCCCGGCGACGCCGAGCTTGCCGAGCAGCGCGGTCAGCCCGGCAAAAAATGCGGAGCCAAGTGCAAACAGCACCCAGTTGTTCGTGATCCCCATGATGGCCCTCGGATTGATTCAGTTGTCCGATGGTAAAGGAATCAATCCCGACCAGTGCTCTAGCGAGCTTTTTTCGGCAACTCCTTGATTCCCGCGAAGCCGCTCTGAAAAAAACGAACTGTTCTGGCGATCCATTCTTCAATTTCGGATGCGCTCATTGCGGGTCCCATACCCAGAGCCCGCGATTGGGGCAAGGTCACCACCATCTGCAGGAACTGCTGCGCTGCAAAGTGCAGATCTGCATCGCTGCGCTTGACCGGAGGCGTCGCCGTCTTCAGGACACCCACCACCAGCGCCTCGGCTTCCTGTCTGCCGCCAGCCTTCGCGACCGCGAGCGCCAGCTCGGGAAAGCGTTCGGCCTCGGCGACCATGAGACGACGAAGTTGCACCACGCGAGGTGACAACGCTGCATGCAGAATCAACCTGGCGAGTTCCATCAGGCGCTCCTCCAGATCGGCGCCCCACTCCAGTCGTGCGTAATTCTGCGGTCGCTGGCTGTCGATCACCCGTGCCACGACCGCGGCCATGAGGGCTGGCTTGTCGGCAAAGCGATGATAGAAGGTGCGCTTCGAAATGCCAGCCCGCTTGGCGATCGCTTCAATCGAGGTCGCTCCGTAGCCTTGCGTCAGCAGCATCTCCGTTGCGATATCGAGAATGCGCTCGCGTAACTCACGGGCAGCCTCAAGCGTGGGCCGCCCGCCGCTACGGCGCTCGCTTGCGGTGTGCTTGCCTGCCGGCGGTTCGACTTCGGCCGATGCAAGCTTCTTGCTGGACGTCCTCACCATCAGCGCGAACTAGTTGCGCGGACCGTAATAGCCCTGCCCTTGAGACGGAACGTAATCAGGCGGCACGCCATAGCCGCCGTCATTACGTGCCTGACCATATCCCGGCGGGGGTCCGTAAGAAGATGGCGGATAGTAAGCAGGTGCTGGACGCCCGTAGTAACCGCTGCCGTACGCCGGAGCAGGCGGTTGAGCATAGTAGCCACCCTGAGGGTAGTAGGCCGGCGGCGCGGCTGAGTTCACGATAGCGCCTGCAATCACGAATGGGGCTGCCACAATCGCGGCCGCAGCGCCGACGATGGCGCCGATCGGACCAGGCCCATAACCGCGACCATAGCCATGTCCATAGCCATGACCGTATCCACCGTGACCGTAGCCATAGTTGCCGTGGCCCTGAGCCATGGCAGCATTTAACGGCGCTACCACCGCCAGCAGAGCACCCGTCAAGAAAACTGCACAGATTCGGTTCTTCATAGCAACTCCTTCGGCCTAGTTCCACGCAAGGCCTTCAGCATAGTCCGCAAATTAATGAAACGCAACCGTGTCGTTCTATTAATTGGAACTGGGACGCGTTGCATGGATGCGGGGCCCTGATGGGTCAGAGAAATTCCATGCGGCTGAGAGCTGCTCAGCGAAACTGGCCATGCAAGGAATCACCAACCCGCTTGTGCAAAAGACGGGTAGCGGTTTGATTGCCTATATACAAATGGGGAAGCTGGAGCAGCGCGCGTCGAATTGATGCCTAGGCTGATGCTTGAGGCACTTTCCTTTCAGCCGAATGATGTGCCGCCGTTCCAGAATTACGCTGGCTAACGCCCGCTCGCTGACTCAACGTACGCTGACACCGGCATGCGGCAGGTGGACATGCATGCGAGCACACACCTTCGCTGGCGGAGAGACGGTCCGCAGGAGAGCTACCGTGCATGCGGGTTTCCGGGCGATTGGCATATTCTTCCATCATCAAATCCATCAATGACCGGCCCGCTAAGGGCCATTGGTTCTTCACAAC
>CAZZVZ010000153.1:0-2569 GCA_964657655.1 Gammaproteobacteria bacterium
AATGTGCCGAGCGCGCCGAGAGGTTCTACGCCTTCTGCTGCATGTTGTGTATCGAAGAATCCCCCGCCTGCGGAGTCGTAAAAGTGATCGACGGCAAACTGCGCCAGTTCGCCTGCGGCATGGAAATAAAAGATGCGGCTGTGCTCCAGAAAACGGCCGATGATGGAACGTACAGTGATGTTTTCGGACAGGCCCGGAACACCGGGCCTGAGCGCACACACGCCGCGGATAATGAGATCGATGCGCACGCCTGCCTGACTGGCGCCATAGAGTGCGCTGATCACTTCGGGCTCGAGCAGCGAATTCATCTTGGCCATGATATGTGCCTTGCGCCCGGCACGCGCTTCTGCGGCTTCGCGTGCGATGGCGTCGAGGATGCCCTGGTGCAGCGCGAACGGCGCCTGCCATAGATACTTTAGCTGCTTCTCGTGTCCCAGTCCTGTGAGCTGCTGGAACACGTGGTGCACGTCTTCGCAGATACCCTCGTGTGCCGTGAACAGGCCGAAGTCGGTGTAGAGGCGCGCTGTGCGCGGATGATAGTTGCCGGTGCCCAGATGCACATAACGGCGCAGCCGGCGGGCACCGTTCTTGGCGATCTCGCGCCTCACTACGAGTGCCATCTTGGCATGGGTCTTGTGTCCTACCACGCCATACACCACGTGGGCGCCGACCTGCTCGAGCCGCGCGGCCCAGTTGATGTTGGTTTCCTCGTCGAAGCGGGCCATCAGTTCCACCACCACGGTGACTTCCTTGCCGCTCTTGGCCGCCTGCAGCAGCGCCTCCATCAACGCTGAATCGGTACCGGTGCGGTAGATCGTCTGCTTGATCGCGACCACCTGCGGATCGGCGGCGGCCGTGCGCAGGAAATCCAGCACAGGATTGAATGACTGGTAGGGGTGGTGCAGCAGGACGTCGTGTTTGCTGATCACCCGAAACAGGTCGTTGTTTCTGAGCGCCGCTTTCTGGATCGCCATCGGCAAGCCTGGGGTGAACGCCTTGAACTTGAGTTCTGGCAGATCGACCGAGTCACACACCTGCATCAGCCGCACCAGATTGACCGGACCGCCAACGCGGTAGACATCGCGCGGCTCGAGCTTGAATTCGTGCATCAGCAGGGTCGCGATGGCATCGGTACAGCTCTCGGAAATCTCCAGCCTTACGGCGTCACCAAAATGGCGCTGCGGCAGTTCCCCTTGCAGCGCCACACGCAAGTTGGTGATTTCTTCATCGTCGACGAACAGATCGCTGTTGCGTGTGACGCGGAACTGATGACAGGCACGCAGTTCCATGCCCGGGAAAAGCTGTCCGACAAAGGCCTGCATCACTGACGTCAGCATGACGAAACTGTAGGAATACGACGACAGGTGCGCTGGCAGACGGATGAGACGCGGCAGGGCGCGCGGCGCCTGCACGATGGCAATGCCTGAATTGCGCCCGAACGCGTCCTTGCCGCCGAGCTCGACTGCGAAGTTGAGACTCTTGTTCAACACGCGTGGAAAAGGATGGGCCGGATCGAGTCCGATCGGCGTCAGCACCGGCAGGATCTCGCTTTCGAAATAAAGACGCGCCCAGGTGGTGATGTCCTCGGTCCAGCGGTTCATCAGGTGCAGATGCACGCCATGCTGCTCGAGCTGCGGCAGCAGGGTCTGGTTGAGCAGGTCATATTGTCGCGCCACCAGCTGGTGCGCCCGCTCCGACACCAGCTCGTAGGTCTCGAGGACCGACAGGCCATCGGCGTCAGACAGCCCGGGATTCTGCAGAATCTGTTCTTTCAGTCCCGCGACCCGGATTTCGAAGAATTCGTCGAGATTGCTCGAGGTAATGCAAAGAAATCGCAGGCGCTCGAGCAGCGGTACATCGCCATGCTCGGCCTGGGCAAAGACGCGTTCGTTGAACGCCAGAACGCCAAGCTCACGGTTCAGAAAGCTGTGCTGGATACTGTCGGATACCGCGACAGACGGGAGCGGCTCGTTCTTCATCGACGCTTTCAAGCAGGAGCCATGAAACCGCGTTTGCGCAATCAAGACGATGCGGTGATGCCTGTAACATGACGGCCCTATAGTCAGCCATTTTAACGAACTCTCATGCCTTCACCCAGGCTTCTGGCCGCCGTCGACCTCGGTTCCAACAGTTTCAGGCTTCTGATTGGCCGGGTACAGGAAACGCCCGGGGGAGCTCAGGTCTACCCGCTCGACAGCCTGAAGGAGACGGTGCGCCTGGCCTCGGGGCTGACCCGGGAAAAGCGCCTCGACGCAGAATCCCAGCAGCGCGCCTTGAGCGCGCTTGAGCGATTTGGCGAGCGTTTGCGTTCCTTTGCCCCCGATCAGGTGCGGGCGGTTGCTACCAACACCTTGCGGGTCGCCAAGAATTCGCGTGATTTCCTGCAAAGCGCCGAGGCTGCGCTCGGCTTTCCCATCGAGGTGATCGCCGGTCGGGAAGAGGCACGCCTGATCTACGGCGGCGTGTCGCACACGTTTCCGCCCCAGGAGGGCGAGATGCTGGTGGTCGATATCGGCGGCGGTTCGACTGAATTCATCATCGGCACCGGCCATGAACCGCGTCTGATGGA
>CAZZVZ010000153.1:2579-6713 GCA_964657655.1 Gammaproteobacteria bacterium
CGCTGTTCATGGGCTGCGTCAGTTACAGCCTGCAGTTCTTTCCGGGCGGCGAGGTGGACCGCTATACCTGGAAGCAGGCTGAGCTTGCGGCACAAAAGGAAGTCGAAGTGATCGCGCGCGACTACATCGCGACCGGCTGGCGCCTTGCGGTTGGGTCGTCCGGCACGGCCAAGGCACTGGGCGAACTGCTCGAAGGCATGGTCGAAGTCGATCACGGCATTACCCGCGAAGGACTCAACTGGCTGCGCGATCAGCTGATCAAGGCCGGCAGTGCGCAGCGCCTCAAGATGGATGCTCTCAAGCCCGACCGCGTGCCGGTGCTGCCGGGCGGCCTCGCCATCATGAGCGCCATCTTCACAGTACTCGGCATCGATCGTATGGCGGTGTCCGACGGCGCCCTGCGCCAGGGCGTGCTCTACGATCTGCTCGGACGCAGCCAGCATCATGACATGCGCGATGTCACGATCGAGCAGTTCACGCAGCGTTACAGTATCGATCGCCCGCAGGCCAAGCGCGTCGCGGCTCTGGCCGTGCAGCTGTTTCGCCAGGCCGATCATGCAAGTGAGGAGGAGCGTGAAGCGACGGCGCGGATTCTTGGCTGGGCGGCAGCGCTGCACGAGATCGGCCTGTCGATTTCACATGCCGGCTATCACAAGCATTCGGCCTACATCCTGACCAATGCCGACATGCCGGGTTTCTCCAAGATGGATCAGGTCAAGATGGCAGCACTGGTGCTGGGGCACACTGGCAAGCTCACCAAGCTGTCCGGGCAGCTGACGCGCGACAGCGACTGGCTCGCGGTGCTGTGCCTGCGCCTTGCGGTACTGCTGTACCGGCGCCGTACCGATGCAGCGCCGCCTGACCTGACGCTGCGCGCCACTGAACGTGGCTACGCCATTACCGCCGATGCCAAGTGGCTGAGTGACAATCCCCTGACCGAATTCAGCCTGCGCCAGGAGTGTCTTGAGTGGGGCAAGGTGGGCCTGTCGGTGGAGCTGATCTAGGCGGCTCTACACGGCGTGCCGGCGCGGCACGCCCTGTAGCGGCTGTGGCACACCGAAATGACGTGCATAGCGTGGGTGCATGTCGTCGAGTGACAGCAGCATCAGGAAGTCGGCGCAGTTGAACACCTGATCAAACGCCGGCGCACCGCACACCCTGGCGCCCACCCGCAAATAACCCTTGACCAGCGCTGGCAGCTCGATCGGCCGATGCTGGTCGAAGCGCTCCAGAGCAAGACGTTTGCGCGGTGTCACGCGATAGCAGGACGACTGACTGGCATCCTCGCTGAACGCCCGGTACATGCTGGCAGCGTTGTGGCCACCGTCGTTGAGCGCAACACTGGCCACACCCAGCACATGCTCATAGCCATGCTGCAGCATGTAGGCGGCAAGGCCCGCCCAGAGCTGCATGATGACGGCACCTGTGCGATAGCGCTGATCAACGCAGGCTCTGCCGAACTCGCACATGGCGGGCTTGAGATGATCGAGCGCGCGGGTCAAGAACTCGGTGTCGGAATAAAAGCCCATGTGCATCGCCACATGCGGCGGCAGGATGCGGTAGGTGCCGACCACTGCGCCGCTTTTCGTGTCGCGCGCGATCAGATGATCGCAGTGGTGGTCGTAGCGGTCGATGTCGAGGCCAAGCGCAGCGCTCGGCAGCCTGGCGCCGCCTTCGACGCCGAACACCTGGTAACGCAATGCCTGCGCTTCGCGGATCTCGCCGGGCTCGCGCGTGATCGAGATTGCGAACTGGCTCGAGGACGCGCCAGGCAGATGCTGGCGCTGCGGGTTTTCGGGCCGCCTGACAAGGCGGTCGTGCGATTCAATGAGCATGAAAACCTCTCGGTGCGAGAAGCTTCGATGCTATGCAGCAGAGGTTGCAGCGCCGTGACGATCCTGCGACTGAAATGCGACAGTAGGCGCCTGGCCTGCTAGAGGATGTCGGCGTCGACCACGGCGCGCACGGTCCAGTGCGGCTGGGCGCCGCGCATGCGCCACATCAGCCACCACACCTGTGCCTTGCGCACGCTCCAGCTCGAGGGTCTGCCACTCACCAGGTGGGCTGCCAGTTCGCCGATCCACGGCTGGTGCCCGACCACCACCAGCTGGGCCTGCTTGTCAGCAGGCATTGCTTGCTGCAACGACAAGGCGGCGGTGATGTCCTCGATCTCGGCGCCCGGTGCAAGACGCTCTTCGATGCGATAGGGCAGCCCGAGGGCGTCGGCGGTCTGGCGCGTACGACGCGCAGGACTGACCAGAATGTCGGCGTCGCCCTTGACGGTGCGCCGGATCCAGCGCCCCACGGTTGCCGCCTGCGAACGACCGCGCTCGGTGAGCACGCGCGACAGATCCGGATGACCATCTTCGGCCTCGGCGTGGCGCCACAGGAAAAGATTCACGGAATCTGCTGGCCGGTAATCATGTAATACAGCACCGGCCCTGCCGAGAACAGCCAGCACAATGCAGAAAACATCAGCGCCACGAACACCGCGGCACTGCCGAGATCCTTGGCGCGACCAGAGAGCGTGTGATGGTCGAGCGAGATGCGATCGATCGCCGCCTCGATGCTAGAATTGATCAGTTCGACCACCAGCACCATCACGGTGGTGCCGATCAGCATGAGTCGCTCGATGCGCGGACGCGGCAGCGCGATGGCGATCGGCAGCAGCACCAGGGCCAGTGTCAGCTCCTGGCGAAAGGCGCTCTCGACGCGCCAGGCGAGTGCCAGGCCACGACACGAGTAGCGCACCGCATTGGCGATGCGTCCGAGTCCTCCAACGCTCTTGTAGGGGCTCTCGCTGGTGACGCGCTCAGGATGTGGATTGGGGATGCTCATGACCGGTCAATTCTAACGCGCATCGCATGGGAACCAGTCGCTCGACAAACTGACGGGTGCAGGCTTCCCAGGAGAACTGCTCGGCATGGGCACGTGGCAACCTTCGATCAATTTTGAGGGCGTCAAGACACGCCTGACGCAGATCGTCACTCAGCACAGCAGCAGGTGAGTCGCCAATCACGTCCAGCGGGCCGGTGACCGGATAGGCGGCCACCGGACAACCGCACGCCATGGCTTCAAGCAGGACCAGGCCAAATGTATCAGTCTTGCTCGGGAACACGAATACCGAAGCAGCGTTGTACAGACTCGCAAGCTCGAGTTGGGACAACACCCCGGTGAACCTCACTTGCGGATAGCGGCTGCGCAGCATCTCCAGTTGCGGCCCTTCGCCTGCCACCCATTTGGTGCCGGGCAGGTCGAGCTCCAGGAACGCCTCGATGTTCTTCTCGACGGCGACGCGACCGACGCACAGGAAGACCGGCGGCGTGGCATCGTTTTGCATGGCGGTGCCGGGCTTGAAGACGTCGAGCTCCACGCCGCGCGACCACAGCACGACCTGCTCGGGCCTGAAGCCGAACGCTTCCAGATCACGCTTGACGATCTGGGTCGGCACCAGCACAGCCACGCCCGCGCCATGAAACCAGCGCAAGAAGCGATAGGTGATCGACAGTGGCACCCCAAAGCGTGCCTGCACGTATTCCGGGAATCTGGTGTGGTACGCGGTGGTAAATGCGAGGCCATGGCGCCTGGCGTAGCGCCGCGCGGCAATTCCGAGCGGGCCTTCGGTGGCAATGTGCAGTGCGTCAAAGCCGCCGTCACGGATGCGCCTTGCAACCCGGCCCCCTGGAAACAGCGACAGCCGGATCTCCGGGTAGGTCGGCATCGCCATGGTCTTGAATTCAAGAGGGGTCAGCATGTCGACCTGGTGACCCATGCGTTCCAGTTCGCGGCGGGTTGATTTGAGGGTGCGCACCACGCCATTGACCTGGGGTTCCCAGGCATCGGTCACGATCAGGATTTTCATGTCGTCTCCAGAGCAGCAAGCGGTTTGGCTGCGATTGGCATTGGCGCTGCGTCGCGCATGGTGTTCCAGGTCAAGATGGTGAGTGCGCCGCTGGCGTCTTCCACCAGCGCCGAAAGGCTCTCGACCCAGTCGCCGTCGTTGCAGTAGAGGATGCCGTCGACATCCCGGATCTCGGGCTTGTGGATGTGCCCGCACACCACGCCGTCGTAGCCACGCCGGCGCGCTTCGTTGACCAAGGCGTCTTCGAACGCAGTAATGAAGCTGACGGCGTT
>CAZZVZ010000153.1:6723-7538 GCA_964657655.1 Gammaproteobacteria bacterium
CTTGACCTTGTGCTTCAGGTACTGCGACAGCGACCAGTACTCGAGGCCGAGCTTGTGGCGAAGACGGTTGAACCAGTGGTTGAGGGCCAGCACGAAGGTGTACAGGCGGTCCCCCAGATGTGCCATCCACTTGGCGTGCTGGATCACGCCGTCGAACAGGTCGCCATGGGTGATCAACAGGCGTTTGCCGGCCGCCGTCACGTGGGTCGCCTCGTACAGCACTTCGATGCCGCCGAACTGGTGCTCGACGTACTCGCGGGCGAATTCGTCGTGATTGCCGGGGATGTAGATCACGCGCGTGCCCTTGCGCGCCTTGCGCAGTACTTTCTGCAGCACGTCGTTGTGCGACTGGCGCCAGGTCCAGCCCTTCTTCAGCTGCCAGCCATCAATGATGTCGCCGACCAGGTAGAGCGTGTCGGACTCTGTGTACTTGAGGAAATCGAGGAGAAAGTCGGCCTTGCAGCCGGCGGTTCCGAGATGCACATCGGAAATCCAGATGGTGCGGTAGTGCTGGACCTGGTCTTGTTCGCTCGACAAAATCACTCATGACAGGGTTCGAATGCGCGCATTGGAACAGTCGCCCATGACAGGTCGATGAATCTGCTGTGACAAGACCATGACATCGCCACACCTCCATCGATGGGGCTGATGGCAAGCGTGTGGCGGCGGGCGGCACCCGCGACCTGGCGCTTCGCTAGAAGGGGAGGCAAAAAAATGGTATCTTTCGCCCCGGCTTCGAAATCATCGAAGTTGCCTCTATAGGCGCGTAGCTCAGCTGGTTAGAGCACCACCTTGACATGGTGGGGGTCGTTGGT
>CAZZVZ010000154.1:0-3218 GCA_964657655.1 Gammaproteobacteria bacterium
TTCGATCCGGCTCGAGGGGTGTACCGCATCAGCCCGCGCGGCGATGCAGCGCTTTTCATGGACAACTGCGAAATCGCGCACGCACTGGCCATGCGTGCCGCCAAGGTGCGCCAGCCGGAGCGCTCAGCGCTGCTGCGCCAGCGCCAGCAGCTGCTGGTCCATATGAAAGCGGTGTTTCCGATGCACGACGGCCTGCCTGCGGTATCGACCGAGAGCGGTGTGCCGACGGGTTTCTATCCCGAAGACGTGGCGGGCGTGTTCGTACCGCTCGAGCGCCTTCCTGCGGCAGATTTCCCGGGGCTTCTGAGTTACAGCGTGTGGGCCGAACGCTACGCAGGTGAATGGCTGAGCGGCAATGCCGATGTCTACCCCTGGGGGCTGGTTGCGCTTGTCAGTCAGGACAATCATGACACCGAGCGTGTCACCTGCTGGCAGAACCACGCCCAGGTGCTGCGCCACTCGCCGCGCTGGAACGTCCTGGAAGAGGCCGTGTGGCAACTGTTGCCACCACCCACCAACCAACCGACGTGTTCCTAGCAGCCCTCAAGCGCGCGCCGTGGCTCGCGCTGTTTCTCCTGATCGGCATGGCGGTGTTGGTCGGCGCCATGGTGCATAAGCGCCGTGTCTCCAATCAGCTCGGCAGCGCCGACATCCTGATGCTGGTGCCAGATGGCACTGGCGCCAACACCCCTGCTGCTGCGATCTGGCTCGACGCGGCGCGAGAAGAAGGTGTGGCATTGAAGATGGTCACCATGTCTGAATTCCTCGAGCGTAGCGATGTCGCCGATGGCACCAGCGCGCTGCTCCTGCCCGATTCGCTGATCAAGCGCACCACCCTGCCCGTCATCTCGCGTGTGATTGACTTCAATCGCAAGGGTGGCCGCCTGATGGTGGTCGCCGACGCCCTGATGGATGTCGAAGACCGGGTCCAGCCTGATGCCGCGCCTCTGGCCGACGTCGTGGGCCTGAGCTATGGCACATCGGTGCACAGTTCTGCAGCCGCGCAGCCGGTGCTTCTCTCCGAGAAGACGCGCCAGGCGCTGCGTCTGCCGCCTGGCAAGACCCTGCCTCTCGCCGCGCCTGCGGCGAGCGCGCTGCTGGGCAGCCAGGTGGCGGCGCTGGCGGGCTACCAGTACGGCGTGCTGCGCTACCCGGTGTTTTCGACCGAGGGACGGTTCCTCGGCCAGGTGCTGCTCGCCGATCCACAAGGTGACGTGGTGGCAGGCCTTCGTCCCAGAAGCACCACCAGTGGCGACGTGCTGTTCGTCAACCTGCCGCTCGGCTTTCTCAAGGGCCGCACCGATGGCCTGCTGCTGCATGCCTTCCTGCACTACTTCGCCTTTGACGTGTGCGCACTGCCGGTCATGTCGGTGGCGCCTGACGATATCGGACGGATGGTGTTCAACTGGCACATCGATTCGAATGCCGTCAAGGTGGTGCTCGATGACCTGGCACGTTACCGCCTGGCTGATGATGGACCGTTCTCGATCGACGTCACGGCAGGACCCGATGTCGACGTCCCCGGCGACCAGCGCGGGCTCGATCTGGCTCACAACCTGGCCATGCAGCAGTCCCTCAAGGCCTTGAGCCTGCGCGGTGACGAAATTGGTTCGCACGGCGGCTGGATTCACAACTATTTCGGCAAGAACGTCGATGTCGAGCCGACCGCCGAGATGCGCGAGGATCTCGAGAAGAACGTCGCCGCCATCAAGGCCGTGACCGGCATTGCCCCGCGCGAATACTCGGCACCGCTCGGCAATCAGCCCCCCTGGGTCACCGACTGGCTGGAACAGCACGGCTTCGTTGCCTACTACTTCACCGGCAACGCCGACATGGCGCCGACGCGCAGCTATCGCGACGGCGTGCTCAAGAACCACCGCATCTGGTCGTTTCCGATTCTGATCGATGGCGATATCTCATCCTTCGAGGAAGCCGAAGGCGCGCAAGTGTCACAGCACGACATGGAGCAATGGCTTGATCGCACCACCGATTTCGTGGCCGATGAGGGCACCATCCGCACCTTCTACTCACACCCGCATTCGTTTCCCAAGTATCAGGAAACGCTGGACAACTGGCTGGCGCACGTCGACCAGCTCAAGCGCGAGAAACGCTTTGCATGGATCACCATGCCGCAGGCCGCCACATTCCTCGACCAGCGCTTGGCAACCCAGTGGGGGCTGTCGCATCGCGATCACCAGCTGCGCCTCACGGCCGATAACCCGCAGTCACTCGAACACCAGGCATGGCGCTGGCCAGAGAGCGCGGGCAGGCCCGCGATCGAAGACGGCAACGCCACCATCTCGCCCCTCCCATCACACGGTGCGGGCTACCGGATCGTTGCAGGTGCTGGCACCCATCTGGTCATTGCCGGCGAGGTGCAGTAGATGCTGACCCGATCCATCCTCCTTTGCATGGGAACGCGCCCCGAGATCATCAAGATGGCGCCGGTCTATCATGAGCTTGCCGCGCGCAACATGCGGCCCATGGTGTTGCATACCGGGCAGCATGACGAGCTGGCGCATCCGGTGTACGCCTTCTTCGGCATCACCCCGACCTTGAGCCTGAATCTGACGCGCGAGCGGCAGAGCCTGTCGCATCTGTCAGCACTGGTGGTCGACAAGGTCGGCGAGGCGCTCGAGTCGAGCCGCCCCAATGCGGTGCTGGTGCACGGCGATACCTCCAGTGCGCTGATGGCGGGGCTCGCCGCGTTCTACGAACAGATCCCGATCGGCCATGTCGAGGCCGGCCTTCGATCGCACAACCAGTACGATCCTTTCCCGGAAGAGCAGAACCGCGTCATGCTGGCGCGCCTCGCGCGCTGGCACTTCGCGCCGACCAAGCAGGCGGTGCAGAACCTCGCGGCCGAGAACATCGCCCAGCATTGCGTGCACATGGTGGGTAACACGGTGGTCGACGCGGTCGGGCTTGGCACCCGCATTCTGGAGCAGGGCGGCTACGACATCGGGCAGTTGAGTGATGGTGCCCTGCGCGACCTGCCCGAGGCACTCGAGCACGCACCCCGCCTGGTGCTGGTGACCGCGCACCGCCGCGAGAATCTGGGCGAGCCGATCGGCAACATTGCGCGCGCCGTGGCGCAACTGCTGCTCGAAAACACAAATCTGACCGTGGTCTGGCCGTTGCACTCGAACCCTGCCGTGCAGGACAACGTCAACGGCGTTTTGCAACATCTGCCGCCGTCGAGCCGGCGCCGGTCGCGG
>CAZZVZ010000154.1:3228-7520 GCA_964657655.1 Gammaproteobacteria bacterium
CCTTGAGCTACGGCGCAGTGCTCTGGCTGTTGCGCCACGCCTGGCTGGTGCTGACCGATTCCGGCGGCATCCAGGAAGAGGCCGCTTCGTTACATGTGCCGATCTTGATCCTGCGTCAGACCACGGAGCGACCCGAAGTGATCGATGGCGGCAACGGCATCCTAGTTGGTACCGACACGGACCGCATCCTGGCCGAGGTCGGGTCACTTCTTGCTGATAGTAGTCTCGAAGAAGCCATGATCAGAGCCGTCAATCCGTTCGGTGATGGCTTTGCCGCTGGTCGTATCGCAGCCGTCCTCGAGCGCGACCTGGCTCAAACTGAAGTGAACTAGAAAACCATCCATGAGCCGATCCCGCTTTGTCACCCATTTGTTGTGCGGCCTTGTATCACTGTCCGCGGCAACCCTCGCCTTGGCCGATGAGCCGGGTGCCACGCAAAACACCGACACTGCGGCGCCCGCACAACTGCCGCTCAAGCTTTCCAACAACATCGAGGTCGGCGCCTTCCACGAAGGCCTGACCGGTGGCTACGGCGACTGGACTGGCGTGTTCGTGCGCGGTGTCGACCGCATTTCAAGCACCGATGTGCTCAACGGTGAAATTGTCTCGAGCCGCGAATTTGGCTCAAGTGGCACTCTGATGACGCTGACCGACACGCACGACTTCACAGCGCGCCTGTTCGGCGCCGGCTCGATCGCGGCATCGACTGGCGGCTTCTATTTGCCCAGCATCCGAGGTGACGTGTCCTTGAGTGAAAAATGGCTGGCGCAGAGTCAGCTGGTGACCTCCATCGGCGGCTCGGCCATCAACTGGCGCGACGGCCATCAGGACCGGGCGCTGACGCTTGGCAGCGCCTATTACTTCACCTTCCCGTTCGTGGCGGAAGCCGGTTTGCGCGCCAACTGGTCGTCGCCCGGCGATGTGCTCGCCACCAGCTACTACGTAGCCGGCACCTATGGCGAAGACAAGGTGCGCTACCTGTCGCTGCGCATCGGCTTTGGCAAGGAAGGCTACGAGGTGATCGGCCCGCAGACCGCCCTGGCCGACTTCTCAAGCGAGGAATGGCTCTTCACCTGGCGCGAATGGCTGGCGCGCGACCAGGGCATCCAGCTTCGGGTGAATCAGTACTTCAACCCCGCCTATCACCGCACAGGACTCGAGCTCGCATGGTTTCACGACTTTTAAGCCAGCTCGAACCGGTGCTCGGGCTGCAGCAGCGCCTCGATGACCTGCGCTTTCGGGGTTCTGCGGGCCGGGCCATCAAGATGCACCGCGCCATGCGCACCATGGAGCTGCAGCGCAGCGACATCCTGTCTGCCTTCCTGTTGCCCGTGGTGTTCGACGCCCTGCTGGCCCTGTTCACGCCCACCTTGATCGCGTTCTGGAACAACGTCGTGACGTGGTGGATCAGCTGGCTCGGCTACGACGTGGCCGTCGGTGCGCGCATGACCGACCTTGGACCGGTCGATATCTGGTTTCCCAACGTCGAGTTCGCCGTCAGCGCACCCACGCCCACCATCTGGTGGGTGACGCTCATCGTAACTGTGGTCACATGGCTCGTGACGCTGGTGATTCCGCGCGACCGCTATCTGCCGCTCATCTATCTGCTGCGCGCGCTGGTGTTGCTGCAGTGGTCTGCGCTGGCGTTCTTTGGCTTCTTCCCGGCCTCGATCCCAACCGAGATGCACAGCTATATGTCAAGTGGTCTTGCGAGCGCCTACATCCTAATCATGCTGGTGCCATGGATCCACGGACTGACGTTCTACGTGTTTGATTTCGGCATCGCACGCAAGGTGCTGCTCACGGTGATCACGCTGGCCTACCTGATGATTTTCGCGCCCCTGCAGTACACGCTGCACGCGGTGATCCTGCATTCGCTGAGCGTGCTGTTCCTGCCGATGCTGTACATTCTGATGGGGACCTTCCTCAACATCTATCTTTTCATTTCGTTCTACGGCTGGGGCATGAGCTGGCTGCCACCGGGCGCGAGAAGGAACAAGGGAGGATAACCTGGTGCGAGCATGCTGTTTGACCATCCATATCGTGCGCTCGTCATTGGTGCCAGCGGCACCATCGGCGCTGCCTTTGTCGAGGCTTTCCAGGGTGATCATCACTGCGTCTGCGTGAAAGGCGTCGCGCGCTCGGCGCAGTCCGGCTTCGATGTCACCGACCAGGCCAGCATCGAACGTCATGCCGCGGTCTGTGCCGCAGAAGGTCCATACAACATCGTGGTCGATGCCACCGGCGCTTTGCAGATCAACGGCAAGGGCCCTGAAAAATCATTGGCTGCACTCGACGCCGAGCAGCTGCAACGCTCATTTCAAGTCAACGCCATCGGGCCGATCATGGTGTTGCAGCGCTTCGCGCCAATGCTTGCCCCCGGCCGCTCGATCTACGCCAAGCTTTCAGCGCGGCTCGGCAGCATCAGCGACAACCAGATCGGTGGATGGTATGGCTATCGTGCCTCGAAGGCCGCCGTCAACATGCTGCTGCAGACGGCCGCCATCGAACTGCAGCGCGTCAACCCACAACTGCTGGTCGCGGCGCTGCAGCCGGGCACGGTGCGCTCGAAACTGTCGGCGCCCTATGCATCCAGAGTGGCCAACCTGCTCGAGCCGCAGATTGCAGCCGCAGGCCTGATCGAAGCACTCGGCAAGCTCAAGCCCAGACGCGGCGCGCGCTTCATCGACTACCGCGGCAGGGAAATCCCCTGGTAGCCCAACGGTAACGCGCTGAGCCGAGCGCCAAGCGCGTGGCTCATCAAGCACTGCTATCAGCCCAGGCCGAGCTTTTGCGCCAGGCCGATGCGCTGCAGCTTGCCCGTTGCCCCCTTGGGAAGCTCGGCCATGAAGAGGATCTTGCGTGGCACCTTGAAGTCGGCCAGCCTCTTGGCAGCGAAGGCGCGGATCTCGACTTCGGTGGCCTGTTGTGACTCGCGCAGCACCACCACCACCCCGACCTCCTCACCGAGCTTGGCGTGCGGAATGCCAAACGTCACCACCTGCAGGATCGCCGGGTGGTCCATCAGCA
Source organism: Gammaproteobacteria bacterium (assembly GCA_964657655.1). Lineage (GTDB taxonomy): Bacteria > Pseudomonadota > Gammaproteobacteria > Burkholderiales > Burkholderiaceae_D > CAJCIC01. Next base: position 6,259 of record CAZZVZ010000154.1, read on the forward strand.
CTTCATCGACTTCGCGCGGCGAGATTTTCTCGCCGCCACGACTGATAATTTCCTTCAAGCGTCCCGTGATGCTGAGGTAGCCCTCATGGTCCATCACGCCCTGATCACCGGTGCGAAACCAGCCTTTCACATAGGCCTCTGCGTTGGCCTTGGGATTGTTTTCATAGCCGGCCGTGACGTTGTCACCACGAATCACGATTTCTCCCGTCTCGCCGCGCGGCAACAAGGCACCGGCCTCGCTCATGATCGCCACCTCGGGTCCGGCCGCAGGCCCGACCGATCCACGGCGGCGTGCCGCCGGGGGCAACGGGTTGGAACACATCTGATGCGAGGCCTCGGTCATGCCGTAAGCTTCGATCAGCGGCGCCTGGAAAACGGCCTCGAGCTGGTCAATCACCTGCACCGGCATGGACGACGACGACGAGCGCAAGAAGCGCAACGGATGGCGCTTGATGACGTCCTGATTCTGTTCGGCGCGCGTGAGAATCATCTGATGCATGGTCGGCACAGCGGTGTACCAGGTGGGTCGCGCTTCTTCCATCCACGAGAAGAACTTGAGTGCATTGAAGCCGGGGGTGCAACACACATAGGCGCCCTGCGATAACGGCGCGAGCAGGCCGGCGATCAGGCCGTGGATATGGAACAAGGGCATGATATTGAGGCCGCGATCGTGGTCAGCGAAGGCCAGCGTGCGTGCGATGTTGGCGGCCGATGCGAAAACGTTGCGTTGCGACAAAGGCACGATCTTGGGCCGGGAGGTGGTGCCCGAGGTATGCAGGATCAGCGCTACGTCTTGTGCCTGCGCGAATCCCCCGCGCGCCAGACCACCCTTGGCGCCTTTAGAGGCCGCGAGCGAGAACTGACCCGCACCCTTGTGCGGCTCGGGGGTGAGTTCGATCACCGCGACACCGAGCTTGCGAGCTGCCTCGATGGCCGGCGAATCAAGCCCGTTTTGCACGATCAGGCGGCTGGCGTTGAGATCCTTCAGGTAAAACTCGAACTCATCGAGCCGGTAGCCCGGGTTCAAGGGCGCGGCGGTCGCGCCCGCAGCGCAGGCCAGAAAGGCGCTCGCCATCTCCGGGCCGTTGGGCAGCACGATCGCGATGCGGTCATTGCGGCCGACGCCGAGTCGATTGAGCGTGGCGATGGTTTCGATCACCAGGCGGCGCAGCGCGGCGTAGCTCAGGTCCGGAGCGCCGGGTGCGCCAAGTGCAGGCGCCTGATCGGCGCCACGCGACAGCAGTTCGGCAATTGTATGCTGC
>CAZZVZ010000155.1:0-7517 GCA_964657655.1 Gammaproteobacteria bacterium
AGGCAGATCCGGCGACCCGCGTCATCGGCCAGATGGCGCTCGACCAGCGCGATCGCCGCAGCGGGTGACGCCGGCAGCGCCGGACAGAAGAACTCGAGCTCCGGCTCGTATCTGGCAATGAAATCGGCCAGCTGCAGCGCCTTTTTTGAACGCGGCGTTGAGCGAAATCCATGCAGGTAGAAGATCAGCACCGCAGATCAGCCGTTCTTTGCGAGCCGGTCGACCAGGCGCTGATGGATACCGCCAAAGCCACCGTTGCTCATGATGACGATGTGATCGCCGCTCTTTGCCGCAGCGACCAGTGCCTCTAGCAGCCGATCGATACGATCAAAGGTGGCTGACTTGTGACCGATCGGCGCCAGCGCGTCACTCAGACTCCAGCCGAGCGCATCTCGACCGGTGGCTGCTCCAAAACCAAAGACCAGATCGGCATCGGCCAGACTGTCTGGCAGGCGTGCGGACATCACGCCGAGCTTCATGGTGTTGGAACGCGGCTCGAGCACCGCCAGGATGCGCTCTTCCTTGGAAATGCTGTGACGCAGGCCCGCGAGCGTGGTCGCGATGGCGCTTGGATGGTGAGCAAAGTCATCGTAGACAGTAATTCCACCGATCCGGCCGCGCACCTCCATGCGGCGCTTGACGCTTTTAAAGCGCCTCAGGGCGTCGATTGCGTCGACGGGACGGATACCAACGTGACGTGCCGCAGCGATGGCGGCCAGCGCGTTGTAGCGATTATGTCGTCCGGTCAAATCCCAGCCAAGCTCTGCGAAGCGGGTGGCGCCGCGTGCCACCAGCAACGCGCCTTGACCAGTGCTCGCGTCGTGCCATTCGGATGCATCAGACCCGAACTGCTCGACTGGCGTATAGACACCACGCTCGAGCACACGCTTGAGCGCCTGATCGTCTGCATTGACGACCAGCAGGCCCTCGCTGGGGATGGTGCGCACCAGGTGATGGAACTGGGTTTCGATGGCAGCCAGGTCAGGAAAGATGTCGGCGTGGTCGTACTCAAGATTGTTCAGGACGAGAGTACGCGCCCGGTAGTGCACGAACTTGGAGCGCTTGTCGAAGAAGGCGGTATCGTATTCATCCGCCTCGATGACGAAAAAGCTCGAATCTGTCAGACGTGCCGAGACGCCGAAATTCTGGGGCACACCGCCGATCAGGAAAGCAGGGTTGTAGCCGCAGTCCTCGAGGATCCAGGCGAGCATCGAGGTGGTGGTGGTCTTGCCGTGGGTCCCCGCCACGGCGAGGACCCAGCGCGAGGCGAGCAGATGCTCACTGACGAAGGCCGGCCCGGATATGTAGCGCCTTCCGGAATTGAGGATCGCTTCCATCAAGGGATTGCCGCGCGAGACCACGTTGCCGATCACGAACAGGTCAGGATCGAGCCCCAGTTGCTCGACACCGTAGCCCTCGGTGAGCACGATGCCGGCGTGCTCAAGCTGACTGCTCATGGGAGGATAGACTTGCGCGTCACAACCCGTGACCTCGTGACCTGCCTCCTTGGCGAGCAACGCCAGGCTGCCCATGAAGGTTCCGCAGATGCCAACAACGTGGATGTGCATGATGTCCCGCTTTTCTTGACTGGCGGATTCTAGCGAATTGGCGCGGCCGCGAGCGTAAAGCGGCTTGCGATACACTGGAAATTCTCTTTCGAGCGTTTTCCTATGCCCGACAAAACGACCGAGCGCTTTTCTGACGAATATCACGCTGATGCAGCCTCACGGCTGCGCCACGAAATTGCTTTGCGCGCCGCGCGCCTGATCGCCGAAGATGGCCTCGATTACGGCGGTGCCAAGAGGCGCGCGGCGCGTGACCTGCTCGGCAAGGAGCGTGTATCCAGCGAAATGCTGCCCGACAATGCCTTGATCGAATCCGAAGTACGCAGCTACCAGGAGCTGTTCCAGAGCGAAACGCAACCGGCACGCTTGCTGCACCTGAGAAAGCTGGCGCTGCGCATCATGGAATTTCTCGAAAATTTCTCGCCGCTGGTCGTGGGCGCCGTGGCCAACGGCACAGCCGGCGAGCACAGCGATATCCATCTGCAGTTATATTGCGACAGCGCCAAGGACGTCGAAATGCTGCTGCTCAATCACGGTCTGGATTTCGAAGCCGACGAGGACCGCTCCAGCGGCCAGCGCCATGGTGGCGGCGCAGAAGAGGTGTTGCACGTGTTGTGGCGCGAACGCGGCCACGCGCCCGAAGGTCTGCATCTGAGCGTGCATACCCAGGACCATCCGAGTGCGACGGGCGGGGAACGACGTGGTGAACGCCTGAGCATCACGGCACTCAGGCTATTATTGAAGGATCAGGAGACCTAACAATGAAATCCATCTCTCGCACCCTCGCGGTCTGCGCCATTGCGCTCGGGGCAGCCGGAGTCGGCCTGGCGGTCAATCACTTCAACGCGTTTGCCGCCACCACACAGCCGAGTGCGGCTGAGCTCTACTCGAAAACCTTCCCGGATTCGAACGGCAAGGACTATCCGCTCGCAGGCCTCAAAGGCCACGTGGTCGTGATCAATTTCTGGGCGACATGGTGTGTGCCCTGTGTCAAGGAGATCCCGGAACTCTCCAAGATGTCGTCTGGTTATGGTAAAAAGGTTCAATTCATCGGTATCGGTATCGATCATGCCGCCAATATCGCTGATTTCCAGAAAACTGCGCAAGCCAGCTACCCTCTCCTGGTGGCCGATACCGGGGGCACGGATCTGGTTCGTGAATTCGGGGATAACGCCGGCGGCCTGCCTTTTACAGTCGTGATCGACGGCAAAGGCGTGGTGCGCCAGACCAAGATGGGGCCGGTCGATGAAGAAGAGCTGCGGGGCTGGCTGAAATCCCTGGGCGCTTCATCCTAGAGCCTGATGGCCCGCTCAATCCTCGTGATGCACGGGCCAAATCTTGACCGGCTCGGCGAGCGCCAGCCCGAACTGTATGGCTCGACCAGCCTTTCGGATCTCAATGCGCGCCTGGAGCGCAGCGCACAGGGCGCAGGCGCGAGACTTGCCGCGGTACAGAGCAATCAGGAAAGTGTTTTGGTCGATCACGCCCAAAGGGCCAAACAGGACGGCTTTGATTTCGTGATCATCAATCCTGCTGCGTTCACACACACCAGTGTGGCCTTGAGGGATGCCCTGGCCGTCTCGGAACTGCCGTTCGTTGAAGTGCATCTGACCAATGTGCATGCCCGTGAGCACTTTCGCCACAAGTCGTTCTTCTCGGATCGGGCAGTCGGGGTCATCTGCGGTCTGGGATTGCAGGGCTACCAGGCCGCGCTAGATTTCGCTTTAGGCCACGCAGCGTAAATTGCAACGAAAATCGGTTAAACTCCGGCAACTTTCAGTCTTCTCAACGTCATGGACCTGCGCAAACTTAAGACTCTGATCGACTTGGTAGCTGAGTCCGGCATCGCCGAACTTGAGGTAACAGAGGGCGAAGGCAAGGTTCGGATCGTAAAATCGATCCAGCAGATGCAACAGGCGCCGGTCTATATGCAGGCCCCCCAGGTGGCGCCACCCCTGCCTGCCACGGCAGCGCCCGCTGCAGCCGAAGCCGCTGCTGCGCCTGCGGCGCCCGTCGGCAACGTCGTCAAGTCGCCCATGGTTGGAACCTTCTATCGCGCGCCAGCACCGGGCAAGCCCCCCTATGTCGAGCTCGGCAGTGCGGTCAAGGTCGCCGAGCCTGTCTGCATCATCGAGGCGATGAAACTGCTCAACGAAATCGAAGCGGGCTTCGACGGAGTCATCAAGGAGATTCTGGTCGAGAACGGTCAGCCAGTTGAATTTGGCCAGCCCCTTTTCCTGATTGCCTAGACGCAAGTCCGCGTCAACACTGCATACCCCCACATGTTCGGAAAAATACTGATCGCCAATCGCGGCGAGATCGCGCTTCGAATCCAGCGCGCCTGCCGGGAAATGGGGATCCGCACGGTCGTGGTGTACTCCGAAGCGGACCGCGAAGCCAAATACGTCAAGCTCGCTGACGAGGCCGTCTGCATCGGCCCTGCCGCGTCGGCAGCCAGCTACCTCAGCATGCCGGCCATCATCGCTGCAGCTGAAGTCACCGACGCCGAGGCCATCCATCCAGGCTACGGATTCTTGTCAGAAAACGCGGATTTCGCCGAGCGGGTAGAAAAAAGCGGCTTCACCTTCATCGGTCCGTCGCCCGAGTCGATTCGCCTGATGGGCGACAAGGTCAGCGCCAAGCAGGCCATGATCGCCGCTGGCGTACCTTGCGTTCCCGGTTCAGAAGGCGCACTGCCCGACGATCCGAAGGAAGTCGTTCGCATTGCGCGTCAGATTGGCTACCCGGTCATCATCAAGGCCGCCGGCGGCGGTGGCGGTCGCGGCATGCGCGTGGTGCATACCGAGGCCGCACTCAACAACGCAGTCACCATGACGCGCTCGGAAGCCGGAGCTGCCTTTGGCAATCCGATGGTGTACATGGAGAAGTTCCTCGAGAACCCGCGCCACATCGAGATCCAGATCCTGGCGGACGCGTTTCGCAACTGCGTGTGGCTTGGCGAGCGCGACTGCTCGATGCAGCGCCGCCATCAGAAGATCATCGAGGAGGCACCGGCGCCTGGGATTGCGCGCCGCCTGATCGAGCGCATCGGTGATCGCTGCGCCGAAGCCTGCCGCAAGATGGGCTACAAGGGCGCCGGCACGTTCGAATTCCTGTTCGAGAACAACGAGTTCTACTTCATCGAGATGAACACGAGGGTGCAGGTCGAGCATCCGGTGACCGAGATGATCACGGGCATCGACATCGTCCAGGAGCAGATTCGCATCGCATTCGGCGAGAAGCTGCGCTTTCGCCAGAAGGATATCGTGTTGCGCGGCCATGCCATGGAATGCCGCATCAACGCCGAAGACCCGTTCAAGTTCACGCCATCCCCAGGTCGCATCACCGCATGGCATGCTCCGGGCGGTCCTGGAATCCGGGTCGACTCGCACGCCTATGCCGGCTACTTTGTGCCGCCCAACTACGACTCGATGATCGGCAAGATCATCGCCTACGGCGCAGACCGCGACCAGGCTCTGGCGCGCATGCGCATTGCCTTGTCCGAGACGGTGATCGAGGGCATTCTCACCAATATTCCCTTGCATCGCGAATTGTTTGCCGATGCCCGCTTCACCGAAGGCGGCACCAGCATTCACTATCTCGAAAACCGCATCGCCGACCGCAAGGTCTGAAGCGGCATGTACACCGAGATAGTGTTCCATTGCGAGCGCTCACTCGCTCAAGCATTTTCAGACGCCCTGCTCGATTGCGGGGCGCTCGCGGCGACCATCGAGGACGCATTCGCAGGCACGGAGGACGAGGAACCGATCTACGGCGAACCCGGCATGGTCAACGAATCGTCGGCGTGGTCGCAAAATCGTGTGGTTGCGCTGTTTGACCGAAGCGCCGACAGTGGCAGCATCATCGCCGCAGCCGAGCGTCAGGTCGGCATCCAACAACCCCTCGAGCAGCAACGGCGCGATGTGGCCGAGGAAGACTGGGTGCGCCTGACGCAGTCCCAGTTCGAGCCGATCGAGATCAGCAGGCGGATTTTCATCGTTCCATCCTGGCACTTGACGCCGGCGCATGCGCCCCCTGATGCAGTGCTGATCGAACTTGATCCTGGCCTTGCCTTTGGCACCGGGTCGCACGCAACCACTCGACTTTGTCTCGAATGGCTTGAACAAGCACAGATTAATGGTCTGAATGTGATCGACTATGGGTGCGGCTCTGGCATATTGGCAATTGCGGCCAAGCGTCTGGGCGCTCACCAGGTGACGGCCACTGACATCGACCCACTTGCACTCACCGCCACGAAGGCAAATGCCTTGAACAATCACGTCGACATCGAGATCTTCGACGCCGCGTCGTTGCCGCCCCTCAAGGCCGATGTGGTGGTGGCCAACATCCTGTCAAGCCCGCTCAAGCTGCTTGCGCCTGCGCTGGCCAGCTGTGTGACGAGAGGCGGCTTCCTGGTGGTCAGCGGAGTCCTCGAGCGCCAGATCGAAGAGGTCTGCGATGCGTATCGTGAACTGCTGCCGCTCAGCGCATGGCGTGTGCTTGATGGCTGGGCCTGCCTTGCCGGACGAGCCCGCGCATGAGCCTCGCGGCGCGCTGCCCCTGGTGCGAGACGGTGTTCCGGCTCACGGAGGGTCAGGTTAGCGCCAGAGGCGGCATGGCTCGCTGCGGTGTGTGCAACCACACCTTCAACGCACTCGACGCGCTGCTGTCCGACAGCGCCGTGGCTGCGCTGGAACGCGGTGCCCAGGCACGTGAAGCCAATCAGGAAGCAGCCGCACGAGCCAACGAACAGAATGCGGCCAAGCCCGCCGAGCCAGGCCCGATCCCGCTCTCGATCCGCAAGGTGTTTGGCGGCTCGAGCACGCCCGCTCCAGCGCCGGTTGCGTCAGGTGCGCCGCCGGGTATGACCAGCGCGTCGCTCTCTGCCTTGCGAGCGTCATTCCTCGGACAATCGCCCGACCGCACTCCGAATGCCCCCGCAGCGCCCGTGACGGCGACGGGATCACAGAGCCCAAGGGCAGCCCTGGCCGCGCCGCCGACGCCACCCGCCGCAGCTCCTCTGCCTGCAGCAACTGCCGCCGCCACGACGCCACCGCTTGAGGCCGCCAGCGCGGCGCCTGGTGCAGGACCTGCAGCGAATGTCGCGGCAGAAAAAACACACGCGGCCAACCAGCCAGGCCCGGTCGAACTGCAACCCCAAGAGGAGCAACCCGCTGCTTCTTCCGACCTGCCTGCTCATTCAGATGCATCGATAGATGCATCTCAAGTTGATCCAGCGTCTCGAACAGTCGAGCCTGCATCGCCCGCTCCGCCCCAGGACGAGACAGCATCAAGCGCGGCACCGCCCGCCTCGGCGCCATTGCCGATCGACTACCAGGTCGAGATGCCCAACTATGATGCCGAGCGTGCCGCAGCGCTTGCCGAAGCCGAACGGCTACAAAACGAAAAAGACGAGCTGCAAGAGCAAGGTGAGTCGCGCAGTGCGAGCGCTGCAGCACAAGAGATCGATCAGATCCAGAGTGCCTTGTCGCCGACCGCGACCACCGCCGCGCTCGATCAGGTCGCCGCTGATCAGGCACCCGCGGCCACTCTCAATTCCTTGCGACTGCAACACGCGGCAGTCCATGCAGCCAGCGCAGCCGATCTGCTGCGCGAGGAAGAGCGGCTCGGCCCCAACACCTTTCAGCCATCGTTCCTGCAATCGAGCCAGCCCTCCGGACGCTTTCGTCGCACGCGGCGCTTGTTCGGCAGTCTCCTGGCCCTAGTGCTGTTTGTATGTCTTCTGGCACAAGCGACCTACTGGTGGCGCAGTGACGTGGCAATCAAGGTGCCACAGGCCAAGCCTTACCTGGTTCGCGCCTGCCAGCGCCTGCATTGCGAAGTTGAGCCGCCGGCACAGATCGACCAGCTTTCGATCGAATCGTCAGAACTGGTCGCGGCACCTGGCACCGCAGGTGCACTTAACTTCACCGCCCTGGTGCGTAACCATAG
>CAZZVZ010000156.1:0-7495 GCA_964657655.1 Gammaproteobacteria bacterium
GATGCCCAGCAGCAGTGCTGCCAGCCTGGCGGCGTGCTTTCTCAATTCCGGCACTGCGGTCGATTCCCAGTACACGGATCGCAACATCGGGCCGACGTAATAAAGGTTGGGCGAATGCGAACAACGGTATTCGGCGTCGACCTCGAGTCCGAGCCGGTCAGGGTCGGGGCGCAGCAGCCCGGACTTGAGAAGATTCCTGATCAGAACACTGTCGGTGCGCGTCACGTCGAAATTGGAACCAGTGCAATTGATGACCGCCCCGACCTGCAACTGCAATGGCTCACCGTGGCCGCGCGGCGTGACGCACACCATCCAACTGCTCGCGCCATCGACACTTTCAAGGCGCGTGAGCCGGCCCGCCAGCACTTCGACACGATCAGCCTCGAGCAGGTGCTTGAGCCGCCTGGCCGCAACCGGGGCCAGACGGTGCCTGACTGGATCCCAGAAACTCAGCAGGTGGCGGCGGAATCGGGCGCGTTCCTTCGGCGCCAGGCTGCTCCATATTTCAGGGGTCAGCGAGCGCAGACTGTTGATCACGTCGCGCCAGTCGCCTCCTTCTGCGACATGGGCGCGCGCCAGCGCGCGCAGACGCGCGAACAGGGCCCTGGCCGTGGGGCCTGACCTGAGCGTCGCCCGCAGCTGGGTTTCAACGGCGTCTTTGAGCTTGGGCAATCTGACAAATTCGTCCGCCTTGCGGTGTCCGGCTGGCAGTCGGCCATGGCGGGACAGCATGTATACCCGGCGTTCGGGTGCGGCAGAAGCCAGGCGAAAGACAGTGTCGACCGCGGTGTGGCCGGTACCGACCACGAGGACCGGCAGCTCAGGCGCCAGACGATGGATGGCGCATCCGTCCCACGCGTCGATCACGCGCTGGCCAGGCGCCGAAGCGCTGGCATTTGGGGGCGGTTCGAGGTGGCGCAGCGCCACGGACGGCTGGTGACCAAGCGCCAGCACGACCCGATCGGCCAGCAGCGGGGCACTCGCCTCGAACTCGAGCCTGAAACCATCGCCCACGGCAACCACGTCGCGCACTTCCGCGCGAACCTCGATCAATACGGCGGTTGTTTGTTCGCGGGTGCTGGCAAGACACGACAGCAGATACTGGCCGTACAGACGGCGACTGACGAAAGAGCCCGACACCCAGGCACCATCGATGTCGTTACAGAACTGTAGGAAATCGTCTGGCTGGTCGGCAAACAGACTCATGTTGCCGACCGGGACGTTGAGAATCAGGTTGTCGTCCTCGACCCGGTAGGCAAGGCCACCACCAAACGTCTTGGGCTCGCCGATCAGAACCACCCGCACGCTGCCGTCAACGCCACCTGCCAGGCGCATCAGGTTGCACGCGGTCGCGATTCCCGCGAAACCGGCACCCACAACGGCGATCGTCGTCTGAGAAGGAGATGCAATCGGCAAGATGTCCCGCCCGTGCGCGCAGTGATTCAGCTCAGTATAACGGTCGTCCCCGACGCCGCCCGACGGCCCTGCCGCGCCATTTTCAACCTGTCAGCGGCGCAAACCCGCGCAAGCCGCCAAGGGGCAGGCTCGCTCAACACACCATAAGCAGCATCCTGCGATAACATATGCTGCAGCGCAGTAAGTGCGCAGACAGCCGGGTTTGACGTCATGCAACCCACGCCCGGACGGCCAGCAGCCATATCTCAAGCGCGATGGCCCTGCCACATGCGCTGGGGTATTTCTGGCTAAGATGTCGGCTCCCCAGCAGCACCACCCGGTTTTGCCAAGCCATCTGTTCGTAAACCTATGCGGCCTTTATCTTTTCGAGCGCAATGACTGAGCATCTCAAATGCGCTGTCCGAGGTGCGTTGACGCTGGCCGGGGCGACCCTGCTCGCCTCGTGCATGGTTGGCCCCAATTATCAAAAGCCCGACGTGCAGATCCCAACCGCCTTCAAGGAAGGGGTGCAATGGCAGCGTGCCGAGGCCAATCCACAGGCGGCAATTTCGAGCACCTGGTGGCAGATGTATGGGGACAGCACGCTCAACGGTCTGGTGGATCAGGCGCTCAAAGCCAACCAGTCCATCGCGGTGGCCGAAGCGGCCCACCGGGCGGCGCTGGCAACCGTCGATGTCGATCGGGCGGCCCTCTTTCCCACCGTAAAAGCCGGGCTGGCCGGCTCGCGCTCGGGCGGTGAGACGACCGCCATCGCGGCTGCACAAGGCAATGCCGTGGAAGCGACCGTCAGTGCCAGCTGGGAACTCGACCTGTGGGGGCAGATCCGCCGCCAGATCGAAGAGGCCCGGGCACAGGCGGAGGCGTCCGACGCTCAGTTGGCGGGCGAGCGCATCTCGATTACCGCGAGTGTGGTGACCGATTACTTCCAGCTGCGCCAGGCCGACTACGACCTGCGCATGCTCGGCGAGCAGCAAGAGATCGATGGCAAGATTCTGGCGATGACGCAAGCCGGCCTGGCCGTGGGTGCCTCGTCCAACGACGATGTGCTCAACGCCCAGGCCAATCTGGAACTAGTGGTTGCTGTTCTGCAGTCGACCGCCGTCTCGCGCGAACAGTACGAGCACGCGCTTGCCGTTCTGACCGGCCAGCCGCCAGAAGGCTTTAGCATCGCCGAGGATCAAAGCTTCAAGTTCAACCTTCCGGCGGTGCCCACGGGTGTGCCGTCCGAATTGCTGCTGCGCCGTTACGACGTGGTCAGTGCCGAACGTGCAGCGGCTGCCGCCAACGCCAACATCGGTGTGGCCGAGGCGGCTTTCTATCCGAGCCTGACACTGAGCGCCGAAGGCGGCTTTGCCAACACCAGCCTGTCGCACCTGTTCACGGTGCCGCACCGTTTCTGGACGCTCGGACCTGAACTGGCCGAGACCATTTTTGATGGTGGCGCGCGCACGGCGAGCGTCAACGTGGCGCGTGCCAACTACGACCAGCAGGTGGCGACCTATCGAAATACCGTGCTGACCGCATTCCAGAACGTGGAAGACAGCCTGTCTTCGATCAATCACCTGCAGATCCAGGCCGACGCCTACAACAAGGTGCTCGACAGCAACCAGCGCCTGTTCTCGAGTCAGCAGGCGCAGTTCAACGTCGGCGCATTGAGTCAACAAAGCGTCTTGAACCAGCGTCTGACCCTGATCCAGGCCGAAGAGAATCTGCGTGACACCCAAGCCGCGCTGGCCGAAAGCCATGTCACGCTGGTCAAGAACCTGGGTGGCGGCTGGCAGGTCGACAATGGCCAGCCCGGCAGCGCGTCTTCGGTCACGCCGTCGTCCCCCGTTTCACAAGCGGTTCTGCCGGGTGCCGTGGCCCGACTGGGCAGCTGATCAGCGTGTCGTTCTAACTCATCTTGTGCGCGGAACCTCAAGTTCCCACCAACCTGGAAGCGGAGTTTCAATGGAGTTCTCTCTTCGACGCATCGCGCTGTCGCTGGTATTCGTGTTCGGACTTGGTGCCTGCTCGAAGCCCGCGCCGCCGCCTCCGCCACCCCAGGTGAGCGTGCTCAAGGTCGAGCCGCAGTCGGTACCGCTCGAGCGCGCCTTCGTCGGGCGCCTGTCGCCCTATCTGAGCGCCAATGTGACCGCGCGCGTGTCCGGTGTGCTGCAAAAGCGCGTCTATACAGAAGGCTCGCAGGTGCACGCCGGCCAGCTCTTGTTCCAGATCGATCCGGCGGTCTACCAGGCCCAGCTCGACAATGACTTGGCACTCCTGGCCGAAGATCAGGCCACCTATACCAACGACCACGTCACGGCCGAACGCAATCGCAAGCTGCTGCCGGTCGGCTCGGTGTCGCAGCAGACGGTCGACAATTCCGATGCCGCAGAGCGTAGCGCCGCGGCCAAGGTCAAGGCAGACGAAGCGGTGGTCAAGAGCGCCAAGGTGCAGCTCGACTACACGCACGTCACCTCGCCGATCAGCGGCATTGCCGGACAGCAGCAGCAAACGGTTGGCGCCGTGGTTGGCACGAGCACCTCCGACACCGGCGGCAATGGCACGCTGTTGACCACGGTGCAGCAGATCGATCCGATGTACGCCAACTTCACCATCAGTTCAGCCGATCTCGCAACGCTTGAGCAGTCCAAGGTCAACGGCTCGGTCGATCTGTCTCAACAGAACCAGATCAAGGTCAAGATCGCACTGCCGAACCACGCGCCCTACGGCAACGCCGGCACGCTTGATTTCTCCGACGTCACCGTCAACGCAGCCACTGGCGCGGTCAATCTGCGCGCGCTGGTGCCCAACCCGCAGCGTCGTCTTCTGCCAGGCATGTACGTCAGCCTGGTGGTGAATTTCGGCACCCAGAACAATGTGTACCTGGTCCCCCAGGTTGCCGTGCAGCGCGACACGGTCGGAGCCTTCGTGCTGGTGGTCGGCGCCGACAGCAAGGTGGTCCGCAAGGACGTGGAAGCCAACGATGCGCTCGGCAGCAATTGGATCGTGACCAAGGGTCTGTCGAGCGGCGATCAGGTGATCGTCAACGGCCTGCAGATGGCGCACGAGAAGGCCACTGTGCAGGTGGTCGCAGCGCCTGCGGCCGGTGCTGATTCAGCTGCGGCCCCTGCAGCAGGCGCTGCTGCTGCCGCCGGGGCGGCAGCACCTGGTCAACAGACGCCTGGCGACCGGACGGCTGCGCCGCCCGCTGCTGCAGCGGCTTCAGCCAGCACCACCAAGTAGGGACCAGACATGCCGAGTTTTTTCATCAGCCGCCCGATCTTTGCTTGGGTCATTGCCATCCTGATTTCGCTGTTTGGCATCATCTCGGTCTACAACATGGGGGTCGATTCGTATCCGGATATCGCGCCGCCGCAGGTGACGGTGACCGCCAACTATCCAGGTGCCAGCGCGCAGACCATGGAGTCGACGGTGACGCAGGTGATCGAGCAGCAACTCACCGGCATCGACAACCTGATCTACTTCAGCTCGAATTCGAGTTCCAACGGCCAGGCCACCATCACCCTGACCTTCAACACCGGCACCAATCCCGACATCGCCCAGGTGCAGGTGCAAAACAAGGTCACGCTGGCCACGCCGCTGCTGCCGTCCCAGGTCTCGCAGCAGGGCGTGGTGGTCGCCAAGGCCAGCCCCGACATCCTGATGTTCGTGGCGCTCACGTCTGACACTCCGTCAATCGATGCCGGGCGGCTGTCGGACATCCTGGCGTCTCAGATTCAGCCGGTGCTGGGTCGTGTCAGCGGCGTGGGCAACACCACGCTGCTGGGATCGGAATACGCGGCGCGTATCTGGCTCGACCCCGACAAGCTGCAAAGTTACGGCCTCTCGACCACCCAGGTGATCACTGCGGTGCAGGCCCAGAACGCCCAGTTCGCCGCCGGCGCGATGGGCGCCGACCCGGCCGTCAAAGGCCAGACCTTCACGGCCACCATCACCGGCGACAGTCTGTTCTCCTCGCTCAAGCAGTTCCAGGACATCATCCTGGTGGCCAACAACAACGGCACCACCGTGAGACTGGGCGATGTGGCGCGCATCTCGTTCGGCTCGCAGACCTACGGCTTCGCGCCGGTCTACAACGGCAAGCCGGCAGGCGGCATGGCGATCTTCCTGTTGCCAGGCGCCAATGCGCTGTCGGTCGCCAAGGCCGTCAAGGCGCAGATGGCAATCCTGGCGCGCGACCTGCCGGCAGGGGTCACCTGGAGCGTGCCCTACGACACCACGCCCTTTATCACCGCCTCGATCACCGACGTGGTCAAGACCCTGGTGGAAGCCATCGTGCTGGTGTTCGTGGTGATGCTGATTTTCCTGCAGAACCTGCGTGCCACCATCATCCCGACGCTGGTGATTCCGGTGGCGCTGCTCGGCACCTTCATCGGCCTGTCGCTTTTGCATTACACGCTCAACCAGCTGACGCTGTTTGGCATGGTGCTCGCGATTGGCATCGTGGTGGACGATGCCATCGTCGTGATCGAAAACGTCGAACGCATCATGGAGGAAGAAAAATCCGAACCGCACGCGGCGACCCGAAAGGCGATGGGCCAGATCACCGGCGCCATCGTCGCCATCACCGTGGTGCTGACCGCGGTGTTCGTGCCCTCGGCACTGCAGCCAGGTGCCACCGGCATCATCTATGCACAGTTCGCCTTGACGATCGCCGTGTCGATGGGCTTCTCCGCCTTCCTGGCGCTGTCGTTCACGCCAGCGCTTTGCGCGGCCATCCTGAAACCCAAGCACGACGAAGAGAAGAACCGCTTCTTCCGCTGGTTCGACAACACCTTCAACTGGACCGCCAAGACCTATCTTGGACATACCGGCAAGGCGGTCAACTACGCGCCGCGCTGGATGATCGTGTTCGCACTGGTGGTGGTGCTGACCGGCTTTCTCTACACACGCCTGCCAACCAGCTTTGTGCCCGATGAAGATCAGGGCTTCGCCCTGGCACTGGTCAGCCTGACACCAGGCTCGAGCCTGCAGCGCACCGATCAGGTCATGAAGGAAATCAATCAGAAGCTGACCGGTGGCGATCTCGGCAAGAGCATCGTCGGCATTTTCCAGCCCGAAGGTTTCAGCTTCGTTGGCACCAGCGAAAACGTCGGCATGGCGTTCATCAAGCTGGCCGACTGGGACAAGCGCCACGACACGGCAATGCAGCTCATTCCGCAAATCAACAAGTCGCTGTCAGGCATCACCGACGCGCAGATCTTTGCGGTCAATCTGCCGACCATCCGCGGGCTGAGTCAATTCGGCGGCGTCGACATGTACCTGCAGGCACGCACCGGCCAGTCACGTGCCGAACTTGCAGCCGCCACCGGCAAGCTGCTCGGTGTTGCATCGAAGAGTCCGGTGCTGACCGGGGTTCGTCCCAACTCATTGCCCAGTGCCCCGCAGCTCAATGTCTCGGTCGATCGCAATCAGGCCGAAGCCATGGGCCTGTCACTGACCGATGTCTACGACACCCTGGCGGTGGAACTGGCGCCCTACTACATCAACCAGTTCACCTACGCGGGCCGCATCAAGCGCGTCTACATCCAGGCCGATGCGCCCTACCGCATGGGCACCGATGCCTTCCAGCATCTGTATACCCCAAGCGCGCTGACCACCACCGCCACCAGCACCACCGGCGCCAGCTCGACACAAAGCGCGGCGGCGATCAACGCGGCCACGGTCCTGAACGGCTACGCGCCACCGACCAACTCTTCGCCATCGAACACTTCGATCGCGCCGTACAACATGGTGCCGCTCTCGAGCGTGGTCAATTCCAAATGGAATTTCGGGCCGACCGTGCTGCCCCGCTTCAACGGGTACTCGGCCATTGAAATCGTCGGCAACTCGGCACCCGGGCACTCCACCGGGCAGGCCATCAACACCTTGCAGGACATCGTCAACCAGCAGCTTCCGTCCGGCTTTGCAGCTGACTGGACCGGCCAGTCGTACCAGGAAAAGCTCGCCGGCTCGTCGGCCACCGAGCTGATGGCGCTGTCGATACTGGTGGTGTTCCTATGCCTTGCGGCGCTCTACGACAGCTGGTCGATTCCGGTGGCGGTGCTTCTGGTGGTGCCACTTGGCATGCTTG
>CAZZVZ010000157.1:0-2625 GCA_964657655.1 Gammaproteobacteria bacterium
GCCAGAGGGTGGCAATCAGCAGGTTGTCGACCTGGGCGAGTCGTTTCATGGCGCGCGCTGAACCGGTCAGATGCGCTTCACGCCGACCGTGCTCTGCTCGGTCAGTTCGCGAAACAGCTGGTAGCGCGATGCGGCGATGGCGCCTTCTGCGACGGCCTCCCGCACCGCGCAACCCGGTTCGTTCAAGTGGCTGCAATTGTAGAAGCGGCAGCGGCCAAGATAAGGCGCGAGATCAGGGAAGGCGCGCTCGATCTGGCCTGGACTGACATGGCTCAGGCCGAACTCCTGAAAACCCGGTGTGTCGATCAAGACACCTTTTTGTTCAGGCAGCGAGAACAGGCGTGCATCGGTGGTGGTGTGGCGTCCGGAATTGAGGGCGGTCGAAATCTCGCGTGTGCGCGCCTGTGCATCCGGGACCAGCAGATTGAGCAGCGATGACTTGCCCATGCCGGACTCGCCAAACAGCAAAGTGGTCTTGCCGACCAGGAGCGGCGCAATGCGCGCGTGCGTCTGTTCCGGGCTGGTGCGCACCGAGACCTCGATGGTGGGATAGCCGAGGCTCGCCAGTTTCTTCAGCCGCTCGCGTGCCTGGCGCGTTGGCTCATCCAGATCTGCCTTGTTGAGAATGATGCACATGGGCAACTCCTGGCGCTCGGCCTCCACTGCAGCGCGCTCGAGCAGCTCAAGAGAAAAGGGCGGGGCACCTGCGACCACCCCGAACACCTGATCGAGATTGGCGGCGAGGCCCTTGCTCTTGAAATTGTCCGAGCGCATGAAGACGTTGCGCCGTTCGGCGATCGATTCGATCACACCAGTGTTGTCGCCCGTTCTGCGCGCGTCGACCAGGTCGCCGCACAAAGCACCGCCCTTGCGGCCGCGCGTTACGCATTGCAGAAGTGTTTGATCGGGCATCAGCACGAGATCGTGCCGCCCATGTGCGGCCACCACGCGGCCGAGAGCTTCAGACTTCAAACGTCAGCCGACACGGGCTTCATACACTGCATCGCACTTGGCCGCGCAGATAAAGTCATTGAGCGAAATCCCCTTCACCGAATGCGTATTGAAGCGCACCGTAGCCTGATTGTATCCGTAGGCAATATCGGGATGATGGTCCTCGCGGTGCACCACATAGGCCACAGCGTTGAGAAAGGCCATGGTCTCGTAGTAGTTCGCGAACTTGAATCTGCGTTCCAGTGCGCCTTCGCTGGCGCTCCAGTCGGGCAATTCGCGCAGCTGCGCCTTGACCGCGGCAGAGCTCATGGGCTTGCCACCTTCGAGCGGCTTGCTGAACTGTCCGAGCAGTGTTTGACGTGCCACCACACTGGCCATGATTGGTCCCTAGGTCGATGCACCCTCGAGTCGCGCGATGCGAATCGAGGCGGGCGGATGGGAATCGAAGAAGGCCGAATGCAGTGGATCCGGCGTCAGCGTCGCGGCGTTGTCCTGATAGAGCTTGACCAGCGCATGCATCAATTCGTTGGCGTCGGTCTGACCCGCAGCATAGGCATCGGCTTCGAACTCCTGGGTGCGCGAACTGCGCGACAGCAGGGGAGACAGCAAGAAGGTGAACACCGGCAGTACCAGCAGGAACAGCACCAGTGCCATGGCATTTTGCGTGGCCAGACTGGGATCGACGCCGAGCTGCAGATAGAACCACGGCTGCTCAGAGAGATAGCCAAGCGCCGCCAGTGCGAGGAAGCTGCAGGCGAAATAGAACACCAGTCGCTTGACCACGTGGCGCAACCTGAAATGGCCGAGTTCGTGTGCCAGCACGGCTTCGAGTTCGCTCGGCGACAGGCGCGCGATCAGGGTATCGAAGAACACGATGCGCTTGTTCGATCCGAGTCCGGTGAAGTAGGCATTGCCATGACCCGAACGCTTGCTGCCGTCCATCACGAACACGCCCTTGGCAGTGAAGCCGCAGCGTGCCGCAAGGGCACGCACGCGCTCGATCAGGGAAGCGTCTTCGAGCGGCGTGAAGCGATTGAACAGCGGCGCAATCACCACCGGCACCAGCCATCCCACGAAGAGACTGAATGCAACAAACACCAGCCAGGCGGCCAGCCACCACCAGCGGCCGGCGGCCTGCATGAACCACAGCACGGCATACAGCAGGGGTGCCCCGAGGACGACGCCAATCAAGGCTGACTTGACGGTGTCCTGCATGAACAGCGCCGGCGTCATGCGGTTAAAGCCGAAGCGCTCTTCAAGCCAGAACTGGCGGTAGATCGAGAACGGCAGGTCAACCAGGGCGGTGATCAGGATCACCGCACCGACCAGCAGCATGCCGCGCACGAGCGATGAGGCGCTGCTGCGTACCAGCAGGCCGGCAAGCCCCTGATCGAGCATCTCGAGGCCGCCCAGCAAGGTGAAGCAGGCCAGCAGCGCTGCCTCAACCAGGGTGTAGGTCGAGCTGAGATGGGTCTTGGCGACGGTGTAGTCGGCGGCGTTTTGATGTGCGGCGAGACTGATCGACTGCGCGAAGCGTTCTGGCACCGCGGCCCGATGACGCAACACATGTCGTACCTGGCGCAAGCCAAGCCAGAGCTTGATTGCAACCGAGCCCAGCAGCGCCAGGACAAAGATGACCGTCAACATGTGCGAAAATCCATTGCGTCAGATGCG
>CAZZVZ010000157.1:2635-7489 GCA_964657655.1 Gammaproteobacteria bacterium
GCCCGTGCATCAGCGGGCATGGTGAAACTGCGGAAAACTCCAGCAAAATTATGGCACAAGACGAGCTTACCCAAACGCCTGATTCGAAAGCCAAAGAGCGCGTTGACGACAGCAATCTGGTGTGGGTCGACATGGAAATGACGGGGCTCGATCCTGATTCCGACCGCATCATCGAAGTCGCCATGGTGGTGACCGACATGGAGCTCAACATTCTCGCGGAAGCACCGGTTCTGGTGGTGCATCAAAGCGATGCAGTGCTCGACGGCATGGATGCCTGGAACCGCGGTACCCACGCTCGCTCGGGTCTGACCGACAAGGTCAAGGCCTCGCTGCTCGACGAGAATGCCGTGGAGCAGCAGTTCATTGGCTTCTTGCAACGCTTCGTGCCCAAGGGCAAGGCGCCGATGTGCGGCAATTCGATCTGCCAGGACCGGCGCTTCATGGCGCGCCACATGCCCACGCTCGAAGCGTTCTTCCACTACCGCAATGTCGATGTGTCGACGCTCAAGGAACTGTGCAAGCGCTGGCGTCCGGAGCTGATCGCAGGATTTCGCAAGCAGCAGCGCCACGAGGCGCTGGCCGACATTCTCGAGTCCATCGAGGAGTTGAAGTACTACCGCAGCCACTTTCTCAACGCACCCGAGAAAACGCCCGGCTAGCTGGCGCTATCGTCGCCGAGCGCCGGAATCAGTTCGGGGCGACGCCTGACCCGGCCTGCGATGTAGAAGGCATAGCCGACGAACATCAGGGCGACCATGCCGAGCGACACGGTCGACGCAAGCCACAAGCCTGAGATGCCAAGCGGCTGAAGGCCTGCGATCGGATGGAACGCCAGGGCGTAGCCACCGACCAGTCCCACCCCCCACAGCGCGACCAGATCGATCAGCATCGGTGCCACGGTGCGGCCGTAAGCACGCAGCACGAAGGATGAAATCGACTGCGAGGCATCGAACAGGTGGAAGATAGCGACGAAACCGACCAGCGTCGCAGCCACTGCGCCAGCTTCGGGATTGTTGGTGTAGAGGCCGACCAGCTGGTGGCGCCATGTGTACATCAGCAGTGACAGCGTGGCGGCGAACAGCACGCCAAGCATCAGACCCACCTTGAGAATGCGTTCGGCCATGGCAGCGTCCCCCGCGCCCAGACTTTGCGCTGCCAGGGTGGCGGTGGCAATCGACAAGCCCAGCGGCACCATGTAGCACAGCACCGCGAGATTGGAGGCAATCTGGTGACCGCTGGTGATCTCGGCGCCAAGGCGGGCGGCGAGGATGGCCATCGAGGTGAACGCCGTGACTTCGACGATGTAGGACATGCCAGTCGGAATGCCGATCCGCAGCAGGTCGCGCAGGCGCCCCCAGTTCGGCCAGCGCGGCGTGAACTGGTAGCTGCGATAGCTGCGATCGAAGTAGAGGCAGGCAAAACCGATCAGTGCCGAGGTCCACGCGACGACCGCCGTCGCCACGGCACATCCGGGTGCGCCCATTTGCGGCAGACCGAAGTGGCCGAACACCAGCACGATATCGAGCGGCAGTTTCAGCATCAGCCCGATCAGATTGATGATCATGACCAGCTTGGGCCGGCCGATGCCAGTGTTGAAGGCGTAGATCGCGCGAAACAAGATGGCGGCGGGCAGCGCGAACACCAGGCCGTTGAGGTATCCGGAAATCTTCACCCCGACCTCGGGCGTCACGTGCGCCAGGCCGACCCATAGGTTGGGATAGCCGATCGCCACGCCTCCGGCGGCTGACAGCACCAGCGCCATCCATACGCCGTCGACGAAACTGCGGCCCGCCGCCGGTAGATCATTGGCACCAACGCGGTTGGCAACCACCGGGTTGAGGGCCATCACCGCCCCCATGATGCCGACGTAGATACTGAGGTAAATGGCACTGCCAACCGACATCGCAGCCAGATCGGCGGGCGATGCATGGCCGGTGACGACGGTGTCGATGGTGCCAGACAGAACCACCGCCAGCTGGCTGACGAACACTGGCCAGGCCAGTGCCAGAATGCGCCACGCAAGCTTCACAGGTGCTTGCTGGGCCGCTTTTGCGGATGCGCTGCAGGTGCCTCGTAATAGAGGCGAAAGCGCTCATCACGATCGGACGCACGACGACCTTCCCAGATGACGCGCAGGTTCTTCACGCGCGCATCGACCTCGTGGCTGCTGGCGTGAATGGAGTCCTGCTGCAGGACCAGGCTGCAGGTCTCGAGCGGGTTGCCGTCGGCATCGGTTGCGGCGAAATGAATGCCTGCGAAGTACGCGAATGAAGCACGCTGGGCAAGGCCCAGGCTGTCGCCTTCGACGCACGCGGCAGGGCCGGCGGCGCTGCTGGCCATGGCGCTTGCGAGTTGCGCTGCGACCGCGCGATAGGTGCGGCTGTAGTTGACTTCGTTGACCAGCAGTGTCATGAGCAGCACCCAGATGAGCGTCACGCCACCGCTTGCCAGCACGACACTGCGCCACAGCACCTTGGGATGCTCGACGATGCGCCAGCGGACCAGCCAGATCCATGCGGCAGTCACGATCAGGGCGCCGAACAGGGGGCCAATATGGAATTCGCTGCCAAGCCCTGGCACCTGGCGCTGCAGCGTCGCTGACCACGCCTCGGGCGCCGAGGTCATGCGCGTCAGCCAGCTGACCCACAGCAAGATGGCAGTAAGCGAATAAATCAGCAGGCTGAACCAGTCGATGGCGTTGGCGGCGCCACGCTTTAAGGTCGGTAGGCCGAAGGCTGCCAGCATCACGATGCCAGGCAGCAGCATCAGCAGCAGCCAGTCCGACGTGATGGAACTGAGCAGCAGGTTGATCAGCATCGCAACCAGCAACAGGCTTGGCACCAGCACGTGCGGTGCGCGCCATACGGCGCGCCAGCTGTACAGGCCCCACAGCGCAAGTGGCCAGGCGGGGAGTGCGAACCAGGCGAGCGCCTTGACGCCGCGCCACAAGGAGTCAGGGCTGCTGCCACCCGCCTGCTGCAGCCAGTACTGGACCCAGGAACTGAGATAGAGCTTGCCGGCATCGCCTTCGAACAGCACCAGTGCGAGCGGCCAGAGGGCGATCAGGATCAGTGCTGCAGGCAGCGCCAGCGCCAGCGCCGCGATGCGATTGCTGCGCCACTCGGGGTGGAAGGCGATCAGACCGAGATAGACCAGCGCCACTTCGGTGGCGAGCCAGGGACCGCGGGTCAAAAACAGGCCTGCCAGCGCTGCGGCCATCCAGATGGCCGCGACCACCGGGCGATCGAGCCCGCGTGCCAGTGCATAAGCCGCAGCGCAGAGCATGGCAAGCGCTGCGATGTCAGGCGAACTCTCGTGGGCACGTGCCACCAGGCCGAGCGTGCCCAGCAAAATGAGCAACGCGCCGTCCGCCAAGGTGCGGCCGTAGTCGCGTGATGCCGGCTGGCCACCGAAGGCCAGCACCAGCGGCTGGGCGGCAGGTTGCCGACCCAGCAGGTAGGTGGCATACCACACCCC
The DNA here is from genome assembly GCA_964657655.1 of Gammaproteobacteria bacterium. GTDB lineage: Bacteria > Pseudomonadota > Gammaproteobacteria > Burkholderiales > Burkholderiaceae_D > CAJCIC01. The sequence goes on from CAZZVZ010000157.1 coordinate 6,113, forward strand.
GGTGGTGGCGGTCAGGACCATCAGCAAGGTCGCGGCGCGCGCTGCCAGGGCGTCGTCGAGGCCGATCAACGAAAACAGGTGGCTGATCCGAATCGCGATGGCGCCAAGCCAGTACATCAGCGGTCCGGCATCGAACACCGGGGCGCCTGCCACGTTGGGCATCAGCCAGTCGGCAAACTTGCCGCTCGACATGCTCCACATGACCCCGAACGACGAGGCATCGTCCGGCTTCCACGGATCGCGTCCGAGCAAGCCCGGTACGGCGTACACCAGTGCCATCAGAAACAGCGCAATGCGCGGCAGCTTGATGGTGGCGTCGGCAGTCAGCCGCGCCGGGGACGAGCGGGGAAGTTCCATTAAGCCGGATGCCTGGCGGCTGTCATTGGGTACAAAAAAAGCAGCCGAAGCTGCCTTTTTTCGAAAGAGCGCAATGGCGCATCGATGCAGCTTAGGCTGAAGCCTTGCCTGCCCGGTTGCCGAACTTCTGGCGGAATTTCTCGACGCGGCCAGCAGTATCCATGATCTTATGCTTGCCGGTGTAGAAGGGGTGGGATTCCGACGAAACTTCGATCTTCACGAGAGGATATTCCTTGCCTTCGTACTTCATGGTTTCGCGCGTCTGCACAGTCGAGCGCGTGACGAACTTGAAATCATTCGACAGGTCGACGAACAGCACTTCGCGGTATTCGGGGTGGATTTCGGGCTTCACAGGTGTTCCTTCTGGTCGTGTTGCGCAGCCAGTTCATCCGGACCATCGGTCCGCGAGCCACTTACGCGTTTTTAATCAAGCTTTCAATTATGCCAGATGCGCTACTTGGTTGGCAACTAGTCGTTGATTTTGCGAGCATTTTTACCCGAGCGCTCGGTTCGGCAGGCGCCCTTGCCGGGATCATCAGCCGCCGCGGCGCATCATGTCGAAGAATTCGGCGTTGTTCTTGGTCTGCTTCATCTTGTCCAGGATGAACTCCATCGCCTCGATCTCATCCATGCTGTAGATCAGCTTGCGCAGGATCCAGACCTTTTGCAGCAGGTCCGGCTTGATCAGCAGTTCCTCGCGTCGTGTGCTTGATTTGTTCAGGTTCATCGACGGGTAGACGCGTTTTTCGGCCAGACGGCGCTCGAGGTGCACTTCCATGTTCCCCGTGCCCTTGAATTCTTCGTAGATCACGTCGTCCATGCGCGAACCGGTCTCGATCAGGGCGGTCGCAATGATGGTCAGCGAGCCACCTTCTTCGATATTGCGTGCAGCGCCAAAAAAGCGCTTGGGACGCTGCAGGGCATTGGCGTCGACACCACCGGTCAGGACCTTGCCCGAGGCGGGACCCACGGTGTTGTAGGCGCGACCGAGGCGGGTGATGGAATCGAGCAGGATGACCA
>CAZZVZ010000158.1:0-7432 GCA_964657655.1 Gammaproteobacteria bacterium
GCCTTGTGCTACTTCAAGTGGAATTCGATGGGTTTCGCAGGTGGTTTGCCGCGCTGGTTGCGCTCGTCGTGTGGGCTGGCTGCAAGCGCGACATGTGCGCGCCTCTGGCTGCGTGGCCGCGTCGATCTCGCCAGCCGCCGATCGGACAATCGGCGCAATTCAGTTGCGATGCGACCGCAATCCGCCGGGATTTCCCCGAGATTGCGCCGAGATTGGCCAGCAGCACGGGGCTTGCTCCAGTAGACTGGACGGCTGCAATTTTTCGACGGCAAAATCCCTTGAAGAACCGATTTCCTCAAAACGCCACCCGCCAGCGCATGCCACTGGCGGGCGCCACGCCTGGCCGAGACGCCGGCACAGATGCATGCGGTGCTGCGCTGAAAGCGCTCGTTTGAAGCCGCCGGCACGTCTGCAACCCCTGATCGACGAGGGATTCATCGACGAAGTGATCCGCCAGCTGATGAGCGGCAAGGAAGCGATCGTCTACTCCGTGCGCTGTGGCGATGTGATTCGCTGCGCCAAGGTCTACAAGGAGGCCGAACGCCGCAACTTCCGCCAGGCCGCGCTTTATCAGGAAGGTCGCAAGACCAAGAACACGCGTGATGCGCGTGCCATGAAGAAGGGTAGCCGCCACGGCAAGCGGGCCGAAGAAGAAGCGTGGCAGAGCGTCGAGGTCGACACGCTCTATCAACTGGCTGCGGCCGGTGTTCGCGTGCCCAAGCCACATGGCTTTTTCCAGGGCGTGGTTCTGATGGATCTGCTGGTTGACGGCCAGGGCAATGCCGCGCCTCGATTGAACGATGTACGCTTCTCGAAAGACCAGGCACATCTCGCCCATGACATGCTGATCCGCGAGGTGGTGAAGATGCTGTGCGCGGGCATCATCCATGGCGACCTTTCGGAATACAACATCCTGTTTGACGAGAGCGGTCCTGTCATCATCGATTTTCCACAGGCGGTCGCTGCGGCCCAGAACAACAATGCCGCGATGATGCTCAAGCGCGATGTCGAGAATCTCAAGACCTACTTCGCCCAGTTCGACGATCGCATCCAGGCGACCAACTACGCCGATGAAATCTGGGCACTTTACGAAAAAGGCAAGCTCGTGCCGGATTCGCCCTTGACCGGTCATTTCGTCAAGGACCAGCGCCGCGCCGATGTGCGCGGCATCATCGACGAAATTTCTGCGGTCAAGCTCGAGCACGAGGCGCGCGAACGCCAGAAGGCCGAGAGAGACTAGGCCGCCAGGCGCGCTGCACGGATGTGCGTTGCCTCTCGGAGCACCTTGACGGATTGCGTCGCTAACGTTCGCAGCAAGTTCTCTTGCTGCGACGTGCAAGGCGCTCCACGCAATGTCAGGCGATCATGATGTCGTTGTCGACGCGCGTGGTACCGGGCGCCTGCCATGCGGCGTGTCCGGCTGCCAGCCTGTCGTTGATGGTCTGGACCGTGCCGGTCAGGTGCACCGTGCCGCCATCGACCCGCACGATCACGTTGTCTTCATCGAAGAACCAGGAGCGCTTCAGGGCTTCGTCGATCTTGGTCTCGACATCTGCTGCACGCGGGTGCTCTTCCACCGCGAGCTGGTTGGAGACGCCCACTACGCCAAACAGGCTGCGCACGTCGCTCGCAGCTGCATCGCGCTGGAAATTCCATTTGACGTCACCAGACAGCGTCACCCATCCCTTTTCTACCTTGATCTGCACTGCGCCTGCCGGGACCATGCTGTCCCATTCGATGCGGTTGACGGCTGCAGCCGCGATATCGCCATCGTCGCGCCGGTTCTCGAACGGCACGTGGACTTCGAGTTCTTCGGCCACTGCCTTGACGCCTCTGACGCGTCGGGTCGCCTGTTCTGCCGCAAATTTCTCGGCATAGTTTTCAACGTGTCCGGTCAGTGTGACCACGCCTGCCTTGGCACTGACACCGATGTGAGACGCCGTCACGGTCGGCTCCCAGCTGAGTTCTTCGATCACTGCGGCCTGTAGTCTGCTGTCTTGCGTCATGAGATGCTCCATCTGAATGGTTGTGTCCGGTACCGCCGCTTGCGGCAACGGATTTTCATATCGGCGCTGCAACTGATTGCAACTGATTGCCGCCGAAAGAAAGTCACCCAACCATAGCGGTGCGGCAATGGCTGCGAAAGGCCCGGAACATACCTAGTCGGCCTGCCAGCTGGCCGATTGAGGCGCACAGATGAACCGCACGCGATGCAAGACGTGGTGAAGGCCGTGAAGCGCGCGTCCTGCGCTAGGTAGTTTCCGAGGCTGCTGGGTGGCGTTTGATTGCCCTAGCATGAACTGCGTGGGCGCTCTGCATCTTCCTGACCGCCGAGCGACGACGCCTGACGATGAGGACACCCCAATGAGCTTGTACAACGCGATTCTGTGGCTCGACCATGACGAAGCATTTGTGTTTCGCTTCAACAGCCAGGAAAGTCACGAGACGGTGGTGCTCCACAAGCGCCAGCATCATCTTCGCCAGCATCCCAAAGACACCGGCAAAAGCCACGACGAACAGCAACACAGCTACTTCAGGTCGATTGAGCATGCCCTGGCGGGTGCCAGTGAAATCGTGATGAGTGGACCTTCGACAGAGAAGTTCGAGTTTGCCGAGCATCTCGGCAAGTCGGACAAGGCGCTCTCCGAGAGCGTCATCGCGATCGAGAAGGTTGATCGTGCCAGTGACAGCGACATGCTGGCCCTGGCTCGAAAATACTTCAAACTGCCAGCCGAAATGATCCATAGTTCGTACCTGGCCGGACTGTGAGGCCAGATCACCCGATTCAAGCAGTCAACCAGAAAAGATCACAATGAAGTCAAAGTCAGTCTTAAAGAGCATTGAAAAAGCCATCAAGCGCAGCCGTATCGACATGAAGCGCGCCAAGGCGCGTGACGACCAGGCGATGTACCTGCATCACCAGGCACGTTACAAGGCCTTGGGCGGTAACTGATCTTGCGGCAAGGCTCAAAACCTTGCCGCCCGAAGGCTCCCCTAGCTGGCCAGTTCGGCGCTGGCCTCGGGATAGTCGGTGTAACCCTCGGCGCCGCCACCGTAGAGCGTCTTCTGATTGAGCGCTGCTAGCGGCAGGTCATGCGTCAGGCGTGCGACCAGATCCGGATTGCTGATAAAGGGTCGACCGAAGGCGACCAGGTCGGCAGCACCGGTTTCGATGGCATGCATGGCCATGGCGCGGTCATAGCCATTGTTGACCATCCAGGCGCCGTGCGCATTGCCCTTCTTGAAACGATCGCGCAATGCTGAAAAATCGAACGGCACTGCGTCTCTTGGACCTCCGGTTGCGCCTTCGATGACGTGCACGTAGGCAAGTCGGAGGACCGCAAAGCGCTCCACGAAATAATTGAACAGCGCCTGCGCATCGCTATCTTGACCTGCATCGTTGACCGGTGTCACAGGCGACAGCCTGATGGCGGTTCGGCCCGCACCCACTTCCTGCGCCACGGCATGTACGACTTCGAGCGGCAGGCGGGTGCGATTTTCGATCGATCCTCCATATTGGTCGGTTCTGTCGTTGATGCTGTCGCGCAGGAACTGCTCGAGCAGATAGCCGTTTGCGCAATGGATTTCGACGCCATCGAAACCGGCGTCCACGGCGTTGCGCGCGGCCTGGCGGTAATCCTCGACCAGGCGCGGCAGTTCGTCGGTGCGCAGTGCGCGCGGTGCTGAAACCTGCTCGAAACCCTTGGCAGTGAATGTCTTGGCATTGGCAGCACGCGCTGTGCTCGATACCGGCGGTACGCCACCGGGCAGCAGTGACACGTGCGAGATGCGGCCGACATGCCACAGTTGCAGAACCATCTTGCCACCGGCGGCATGCACGCCATCCGTAACCCGGCGCCAGGCCGCAATCTGTTCTGCGCTGTAGATGCCAGGCGTATCGAGGTAGCCCTGGCCCTCTGCTGAAATCTGGGTCGCTTCTGAAATGATCAGGCCGGCGCTTGCGCGCTGCTGATAGTAAGTTGCCATCAGTGGTGTGGGTGTGCGTCCCGGGCCGGCACGGTCACGCGTCAGAGGTGCCATGACAATGCGGTTTTGCACGGCGATATCGCCGACCATGGTGGCATCGAAAAGAGAAGGCATTTATTTCAGTCGTTGTGTTTGAAGAAGACCTGCTGCGCGCAAGTCTCAGGCCTGCCGATGGACCGTGCGCACCGCTGGCATCGGGTTGCGATCCGCAACACCGTCGAGCCGCGCCACACGCAGCCTGAGGGCGTTGCTGATGACACACACCGAGCTCAGGGCCATGGCAAGGCTTGCCACCATCGGGCTCATGAGAATTCCAAAGTTGGGGTAGAGAATCCCCGCGGCAATGGGGATGCCAAGCAGGTTGTAGGCAAATGCGAAGGCGAGATTCTGACGGATGTTGCGCATGGTCTTGAGAGACAGCACGCGCGCCTTGACGATTCCGAGCAGATCGCCATGCACCAGCACAATGGCCGCGCTCTGCATGGCGATGTCCGCGCCGGTTCCCATGGCAATACCGACGTCGGCCTGCGCCAGCGCAGGCGCGTCGTTGATGCCGTCTCCAGCCATGGCCACTGCGCGGTTACGGACTTGCAGTTCCTTGACCCATTGATACTTGCCTTCCGGGAGAATGCCGGCGCGCACGTCGGTGATGCCGACTTCGGCGGCCACGCGCGCGGCGCTGTTGGGGTTGTCGCCGCTCGCCAGAAGCACCTCGATACCCAGGTGCTGCAGTTGTTGCACGGCCTGCCTGGTGGTTGGCCGAAGCGGGTCGAGAACGCCGACCAGCCCGGCGTAGACACCGGCGCAGGCCACGAACATCAGGCTCTCTCCTTCGCTCATCAGCGCATCGGCCTCAACCTTGATCGCGCCGATGTCGATCCGGCACTGCCGCATCAGCGCTGCGTTGCCGAGCGCGACCTCGCTGCCGTCGATGCGTGCGGTCACGCCCAGTCCCGGGTAGGCCATAAAGTCGGTCAGCGCTACAGCCTTCGCCTGCTCGGCTCTGGCAAATCGAACCACGGACGCCGCGAGCGGATGCTCGCTTTGCGATTCGACGCTGTAGATGATGTCGAGCAGTCTGGCGCGTGTGATCGAGGTGCCGGTCACAAGACGCCGCACCTCGGGCCGCCCTGCGGTCAAGGTCCCGGTCTTGTCGACCACCAGCGTGTTGATGCGACCCATGGCCTCAAGCGCATCGGCATTCTTGATCAGCACACCTTGCTGGGCGCCGCGGCCCATCCCCACCATGATCGAGATCGGTGTGGCCAGGCCGAGCGCGCAGGGACACGCGACGATCAGCACTGATACAGCAGCGACGAATGCATCGGCGAGGCGGGGATCGGGCCCGAACATGGCCCATATGAGGAAGGTCAGGGCGCTCAGTGCGAACACGCATGGCACAAACCAGGCCGCGACCCGGTCGGCCAGCCGCTGGCTCGCACCCTGTGAACGGCTGGCACTGTTGACCAGGGTCACGATGCGGGAGAGAACGGTTTTCTCACCCACTTCCTCAGCGAGCATGACAAACGAGCCCTGGCCGTTCACGGTACCGGCCTTGATCGGGTCGCCCGGATGCTTCTCGAGCGGCACCGCCTCGCCAGTCAGCATGGATTCGTCGAGGCTCGACCAGCCTTCCAGCACTTTGCCATCGGCCGGAATCCGTCCGCCTGGCCTGATGCGCAAGTGATCGCCAACCCTGACCTGGTCGAGCGGTACCTCGCGCTCCGCGCCCCGCTCGTCGAGCCGTATCGCCGTGTCGGGCGTGAGCGCGAGCAGCGCTCTGATGGCAGATCCGGTTTGCGAGCGGGCCCGTAGTTCGAGCACCTGACCGAGCAGGACCAAGGTGGTGATGACCGCGGCAGATTCGAAGTACAAGGGCGCATGGCCGTGGTTCATGAATGCGACTGGCAGATGATCCGGGATCAGCAAGGCGATCACACTAAAGCCGAAGGAGGCACTCACGCCCACGCCGATCAGGCTGAACATATTGAGGCGCCACGAGCCAAACGAGTGTGCCGCACGCTGCAGCAAAGGCCAGCCGGCGCCGAGCACGACGAGTGACGCCATGGCCGCCTGGAGCCAGCCATCCCAGGGCAGAAGCCAGGCGCTAAATTGAAGGCCTGGTACGTGCTCGCTCATCGCAACAACCATCAGCGGCAGCGTGAGCGTGGTGGCAAGCCAGAAGCGTCGCGTCATCTGCTCAAGTTCCGAGTTATCGGCCGTGTCGCTGACCTGCTCGGGCTCAAGCGCCATGCCGCAGATCGGGCAGGGCCCGGGCCGGGGTTGGTGCACGTCAGGGTGCATCGGGCAGGTATAGAGCGCAGTGCTCGAGCCGCCGGGCAGACGTGCTGCTGATGCTGCGTGTTCGAACTTGTGTGACGGGTTCACCGAGGTAGGGCTCACCAAATCAAGAAAGGTTCTGAATCTGGTGTGCAAGTCCGTACTGAAGATTCACGGGTACGCGCAATCCGTTTTTTTTTGAGCGCCAGGGGCAGGCGCATCTGCGGCATGACAGGTTGCGTGCGGTAGCGAACAGAGAAGCGCTTTTTCCGGTGCTCTAATCAGACCCATCTTCGACACGCAAGAAGGCACGGCCTTCTGGTTGGCCGGCACATTGCAAAGGCATCCCATGGACGGCAATTCTTCAGACCTTACGATTCAGCTCGCGAAATTCGTCAAGTTTCGCGAGGAGCGCTTTGGCGGCGTCCTTTTCGAAACCCGCTCGGAGAAGGTGTTCACGCTCAACTCCACCGGGGCTGCCGTGGTCCGCGAAATTCAGGCAGGACGCGATGAGGCAACCATCAACCTCAACGTCAAGGCACAGTTCCTCGATCAGGACGAAACCATCAGCGCCGACATTGCCGCCTTCATCGATGAATTGCGCAGCCGGGCACTCATTGTCGGATGAGTCCGCCGTGCTGGCCGAGCGACCCGAGACGGCTGATCTTGGTGCGCCCCTTTATGTCGCCTGGCAGATCACCAACGAGTGCAATCTTGCCTGCCTGCACTGCATCGAGGAGAGCGGTCCTGGCAAGGCCTTCAAGGATGAGCTGAGCGAAGACATGGTGTTCGACGTGCTGCGCCAGCTGATGGACCAGGGTGTGCCGTATCTGTCTTTTTCCGGCGGCGAACCGATGGTGCATCCACTTTTCTTTCAAATGGTGAAGTACGTCTGCGAGCGCGGTGCCGAGCTCAAGGTGGAAACCAACGGCCATTTCCTTTCTGCCGAGAATTGCCGGCGCATGAAGGATCTGGGCGTGAAGGCAGTACAGGTCAGCCTTGACGGGGCGACGCGCGAGAGCTTCAACAAGATGCGGATTCGCGGCGAGTTCAATACCCTGATCGACGGCATGCGTGAGCTCAGCTGGGCCGGGCTCGACATCGAAGTCAATTATTCGCCGACGCGCTTTAACGTCCACGAGATCGGGCGAGCCGTTGATCTGGC
>CAZZVZ010000159.1:0-7396 GCA_964657655.1 Gammaproteobacteria bacterium
TCACGTCGAATCCGTTTGCGAGACAAAGCCTCGCGAGCTCCTTGCCGATGCCACTTGAGGCGCCTGTCACCACGGCCAGTTTGCCGGTTCCTGAATCTTTCATGCCTGTCTCCATGTCATGTGTTGCGTGCACTCGCCAGCGCAAGAAGGGTGCCCCTGAGCACCAACTGCGCATGAATCAGCAGCCGCTCTGTGCGCCGCGTCGAGTGTCAAAAGATGCTCCTGACTTGACGCCTGGGCGCCACGATGAAAACGCTTAAGGCAGTAAACTAGCGTTGACTCGCCAGCTGCAATCGGGCGATGTCGTTTTGCCGTTACGGCAACGTCCACTGATGGCAGAGCACTGTGCGTATCGCAACATTCAATATCAACGGCATCAACCGACGGCTCGACAATCTTCTGGCATGGCTTGAAGAAGACAAGCCGGACGTGGTGGCATTGCAGGAACTCAAGTGCACCGATGCGCTGTTTCCAGGGGATGCGCTGCGCGACGCAGGGTATGAAGCGATCTGGAGTGGCCAGAAAAGCTGGAACGGCGTCGCCCTGCTCTCACAGATCGGCAAGCCCGTGCTGACGCGCGCGCAGCTTCCGGGCCTTCCGAGCGATCAGCAAAGCAGATACATCGAAGCTGCAATTGGTGGCGTACTGTTCGCTTCCATCTATCTGCCGAACGGCAACCCAAGGCCGGGGCCCAAGTTCGATTACAAGCTTGCGTGGTTTGATCGTCTCATCGAACACGCCGCAGCGCTGCTCGCTTCTGGCATCCCTGTTGTTCTTGCAGGTGACTTCAATGTCATTCCAACGCCGTTCGACATGTATGCCTCGACGTCCTGGGATGACGATGCTCTCACGCAACCAGAGAGCCGGGAGCGCTATCAAAAACTGCTGCAAATGGGCTGGATCGATTCGATTCGCACACTCTTTCCTGATCAACCCTGCTACACCTTCTGGGACTACATGCGAAAACGCTGGGAGCGAGATGCCGGGTTGCGCATCGACCATTTGCTGCTCAGCCCCTTAATGGCCGACAAACTCGAAGACGCAGGCGTCAGTCGCGCTGTTCGTGGCGAAACCGGTGCCAGCGACCATGCCCCGGCATGGATCGAGGTTGGTCTTGAAGTTCCGACAGGCAAAAAGCCCACGACTAAAAAGACGCGCCACAGCAAGTCTTTGTAACATTCAAAAGAGCTCTCGAGGACGGCTGCACGGCTTGCGGACAGCAGCAGGTCGGCGCGACCGCCGTCTGCTGTGCGCCGCGGTGCAGGCGCAGGACCGGGTCGCGTGCATGGCATTGCGGCGAGACGACTTCCGGCTGCCCGAGAATTGACAATTGCCGCCACAGTTTTACTCAAGACGGTTCGCCGCCTGCCCCATCGCTTGATAAGCTTGCAGGTGCTGCGCAGGGAGTCGCCCCGCGCCGATCCACACACCAACGCCATGGGCACCCGATGATCACTCACGAAGAAGGTTTTAGATGGCGCGGTGATAACGTCAGCCGGCTGGAAGCATTCTCCGACACGGTTTTCGGTTTCGCCGTGTCCCTGCTGGTGGTCTCGGTCGAAGTGCCCAAGAGCTTTGATCAGCTGATGTCGGTGATTTACGCCTTCCCCGCGTTCGCCGTGTGCTTCGCGTTGCTGTTCAACCTCTGGTATCACCACTACCGGTTTTTCAGACGCTATGCCCTGCAGACTCCGCAGACGATTCTGATCACCGCCTTTTTGCTGTTCTTCGTGCTGTTCTACGTCTATCCGCTGAAGTTCCTGTTTAGCCTGCTGCTGATTCATGGCGGCCCAGATATCGCACCCGAGCAGGCGCGGCTTTTGTTCGTGGTGTATGGACTCGGCTATCTCGCGGTGTGTGCGGCCATGACACTTCTGTATCGCCACGCATGGCAGTTGCGCGTGCTGCTGCATCTCACGCCACTTGAGACGCTCCGGACACGGCACTCCATCATGGTCCATGCAGGACTTGGCGCGATCGGCCTGATCTCTGCCCTGCTGGCCGTAACCTTGCCCTCGCATCTGGTCGGGCTGGCCGGCGTGTTCTACATGTCGATCAGTGTCTTCCTGTGGATCGCCGGCACCATCATGGGGAAACGCGAGCGAGCGCTGCTGGCCCTTGAGGCCGAGCAGCAGCTGGCCACGGCGCGCGCCACGGACCATTCGATCTAGTTTGCCGCTAGGTCTTTTGTTTCAGATTTGCACCACGCACTTCGAAACTGAGTTCATCGATCACGCGGTGTCTGGCGTCGAGCAGTTCAAGGTGATGATGACCCGGCCAGAGCGGCCAGTCGAATTCGGCCTGATCGCCCACAGGCTTGCCATCCAGGCGCCAGTGAATGGCACTTCCAGGCGCCGTCGCCGAGCGGATCTTCAAGCGCTGCGCGCTCGGCGGGATGTCCGGGTCGAGGGCCACGATGGTGCCATCGGTCGGTGCTGCGATCATGCGGCTGGCAGCGCTGGCATGCTGGGCCGCTTCCACCTCATGGGTCTCGGTACCGACCAGGAAATATTCGCTGCGCTCGGGCTCGATCTGGCGCTTGAACGATACAGCACTTTGAACCACACCCACGGGCGCCACGCTGCGCTCGACGGATTCAAACCGGTCGCGCGCATGCAGGTAGTCCATCACCGTGTGCCAGATCGGCGCTGCACCCGTGACCCCTGAGACGTCCCACATCGGCTGGCCGCTATCATTTCCGACCCACACCCCCACCGTATAGTGCTCGGAAAATCCGATGCACCAGTTGTCGCGCATATCCTTGCTGGTGCCGGTCTTGACGCCAGACCAGTAGCGTGTCTCGAGAATGTTGCCAAGACCAAAAGTGGTCGAGCGCGCGCTGCGGTCGGCCAGAATGTCGTCAATGATGAAGCTCGGACCGGCTTCGAGCACCTGACGCCGCGGCGCGGTGTCGGTCTTGTCCAGCAACCAGCGTGGCGGTGTTGACCAGCCACGATTGGCGAGCGTGCGATAGGCGTTGGTGAGGGTGAGCAGATTCACTTCGGCCGAACCCAGCGCCAGGCTAAAACCATAGTAGTCACCCGACTGCTTGAGATTGAAGCCAAGGCTTTTCAGTCGCTCCTGAAAGGCATTGGGTGTCACCAGCACGATGGTCCTGACCGCGGGAACGTTGAGCGAGGAGCCAAGGGCCGTGCGCAGGCTGACCAGCCCCTTGAAGCTGTGATCGTAATCCTGCGGAATGTAGAGACCGGCCTGCGTCTTCAGATCAACCGGCGAATCCTCGATCAGTGATGCCGCCGTCATGAGCCGCTTTTCGATCGCCATCTCGTACAGAAACGGCTTCAAGGTCGATCCGGCCTGCCTCGCAGCAAGCACATTGTCGACGTTCGACGCCTTCGAGTAGTCACCGCTCGATGCCACATATGCAAGAACGTCACCGCTTGCATTGTCGAGCACCAGCACCGCTCCATCGCCGACGTTTCTGCCCTGCAGTTCGGCCATCTGCTGGCGTAATGCCTGATTGGCGATACGCTGCAACGATGCGTCCAGCGTCGAGCGCAGGGTCTCACCGGCATGACCGGGCAGAAGGTGGTGCGCCAGATGGGGGGCAATGTTCTGGGCAGCCAGAAGCGGTGCCACACCGCGTCGTGCCAGCAGGCCCTTGGTGTAGTCGGCCAGGCCCTGGCACATCTCGCCTTGCTGCTGCTCCTTGAGGATCGCGCAGGCGCGCTGTGCAACCCGCTCCGAGGCTGCGTTGGGAGAGCGGATCAAGGCCACCGCAATCGCCGATTCGCGTGCATTGAGGCCGCTTGGCAACTTTTCGAACAGCGTTGAAGAAAGGGCACCGATGCCGACCGTCTCGCCCCGGAAATCGACCAGGTTGAGATAGGCCTCGAGAATCTGGTTTTTGTTCCAGTGGCGCTCGATGGCAAGTGCGCTTGCCGCCTGATCGATCTTCTGCAGCACGGTGCGCCCAGAACGGGTTTGCAGCTCGGGGTCGATCAATCCTGCGAGCTGCATGGTGATGGTTGAGGCACCGCGTGTACGGCCCGAGCCCAGATTGTCGATCGCAGCAGAGGCCGCTGCACTCCAGTCAATTCCAGAATGCTGGAAGAAGCGCTTGTCTTCACTGAGAATCAGGGCTGCGCGCAGCGCTGGCGAGACATCCTCGAGCGTCACCCATGGCAGCTTGCGCTCACTGCTGTCGGTGCGCAGCATATCGATCGGCTCGCCATGCCGATCCACGAGAATGCTCTCGGAGCTTCGATAGCCTGCCTTGACCTCATTGAACGAGGCCACCGCCCAGGCAGGCGTGTCACAAACAAGCAGCGCTGCGAGAACCATCGGCCACAGCACCGAGCACCTGGCCAGGCGCCAGGCGCGTCGCCCGTGCCGATCAGATCCGGTGCGATCGCTTGTCATGCCTGCCCGGCCTTAAGGGGCGACCGTAACACTGGCATTGGGGATGTCACCAAACATCTCAGGCGCATACATCGCTTCCACATGGGTCGCGGGCATGCCAAAGCGTCCTGGGTTGTTGATGCGCACCGTGTATTCGATCGAGAAGGCTCCCTTCGGCACGTAGCGGTAGTAGGCCCGGTATCCTTCGAAGCTGCGTTCCTCATAGGCCAGCAAGGCGCGCCCCTTCTCTTCAGTATCACTGCTTGCAATCGATGAGTCTCGCCCGAGCCCGCTGCCAAGCAGCGCAGCGCCTGCGGGGATCGGATCGCTCACCACCACCCAGGTCGAATCGGCTTGTGCCTCGATATCCAGATGCACCTTCCAGACGTCGCCGCGACTGACCTGGCCTTTGACTTTCTCTTCCGTCGGCGTCACCGTCTTGGTGACGCGATAGCCAGTCGATAGCGGCCCGCTGAGCGGGATCGCCGCCTTGCTGGTGAGGGTCACCCAGGGCTTGCCACCGCCCGCCTGGGTCACCACCAGCGACGCGTCTGCCGGCTTGTCGGAGGGCTTTGGCCAGTTGAGCGAAATCATGCCGCCCGAGGGTGTTGACTGCCAGTCGATGGTTTTCTGCGCAGCCACGCCGTCGAGTGCCGCAGTGGTCTTGCCCGTGACTGGATCCTTCTCGAACTTCTTCGAAAAGCGTTCGATGGCAAGCGAGCCCCACACGTTGGCCACCGTGGTCGACCAGTGACCGCCCAGCTGGCGCTGCAGAGCCCCGCTGACAACGCGCGGAATGTCGTCTTTCCAGCTCTCCGCGTCCAGCACCGCGAACAACAGTCGGTTGCTGTTGACGTCCGCGTTGGCCATGAACCACCACCAGTTGTCGTCTTTCTCCGTCGAGAAGGTCATGCGCGTTCCCTGGAAGTTGAGACGCGAGCGCAGGATCTGCTCGGCCTCCGCCATACGTTCGGCACGCTTGGGCAGCTTCTCGGTGCGGCGCAGGATCAACAGCCAGTCGATCACGGCAGATGTCGGCCACTGGTTGGGCACCAGATCGATCGAGGTGATCAACTGCGGGCTCACCTTGCCCGAACGCGACAGGGCCTCAAGGGCCGTCAGCTTCTGCTCATCGAGGCCGCCGTTGCGGATGAATTCAGGCACCCAGCCTTGGCGCTTGATGCGACCGTCCACGAAATGTACCAGCGCATCTTGCATGCGCTGCCTGGTGACATCAGGAATCTGCATGTCATAGCCAAGCGAGACGGCTTCATCGCTGATCGACAGCAGATAGGCGGTCAAGGCAGGACTGCCCTGTGCCGGCTCGCCCGGCAGCGGCGGGAAGTAGTCGGCCAGTCCGTCACTGTCCAGATAGAGCGGGATCATCTGCGCGGTCGCCTTCCAGGTCGCCACGTCGCGCAGACCCACCGAGCGCGACGCGAGCTGCTCAAGGCAGATCCATGGATAGTGGGCGAACCAGTCGGTAACACCGGGCATGCCGTCAGACAGTTTGGCTCGGGCGCCGACCTCGATCGCGCCGCGCGGGACACCGTTACTGTCCTTGACTGCATCGAGCGGTGCTGCGATCGGCAGCGTGAGCGTGTGGTCGAGCTGCTCGAGCGTTGCCTGCAGCACACGCACCGGAACCGCCTCGACGATCTTCTCGCTGACCTTGAGCCGGTCGCCCACGTTGTTGGCTTTGGCCTCAAGCGTCCATTGCAGGCTGTGCACGTTGAACGGCACGTCGACATCCCACCCGGTCTCGGCGCTGCCATTGGCATCGACGTGCACGGTGAGCGGTGTCATGGCCGGCAGGCTGGTCACACTGGCGCTCAGATGGACGTCCATCGGGGCTGCCGTACTGTTGCGCAGCGTGACCATGGCGTGCATGTGGTCTCCTTCGCGCGCCACGGGTGGCAGGCCCGAACTGATCTGCAGGTCCTGGCGTGAGCGGATCTCGGTGCTGCCGGTGCCAAACAGCGAGGCGTCGTCCTTGCTGATGGCATCTGCCACAGCCACGATCTTGAAGGTCGTCAAGGAATCGTTGAGCGGAATGTTGACGTCCGCAGCGCCGCTGGCATCCAGCGTGACACGGCCGTTCCACAGCAGCAGGGTATCGAACAGTTCACGCGTGGGGAACTGGCCGCCCCCTCCGCCCGCGGGCGCCGCCTTCTTGCCGAAATGGCGCTTGCCGATGATCTGCATCTGCGCCGTGGAGGTCTCGACGTTGTAGTTGCGCTTTTGAATCATGTTGGGCAGCAGCTGCCAGCTTGGATTGGGCAGCAGGCTGAGCAGTGCCTCATCGACGGCTGCCACCGCAACCTCGGAGCCTGCAGCAGGAGTGGACCCGTCCGGCAATCTGACCTGGATATGCACCTTGCTGGTGGCCCTGATCGGATAGCTCGGATGGTCTGGCGTGACCTCGACATTGAGGCGATGCTTGGCGATGCCGACCTCGATCTCGGCAATGCCATAGCGAAACGCCGGACGCGACAGGTCGACCATGGCGGTGGGCGCCTGGAACGCGTCGCCGTCACCGCGCCATGCGTGCCACCACTCCGACGGATGGCGCCAGCCCCAGGTGAAAAGGGAGTACCAGGGCACTTCGGTAATGCGGCCGCGCACTGCCAGCACCGAGACGAACACGTTGGGCGCCCAGTCGGCCTTGATGGGCACTTCAATGGTGGGATCCTTGCCCGACAGATCGACCGAGCGGGTCTCCATGATGCCGTCGCGTTCGATGGCGACCAGCGCCGTGGCCGAGCGAAACGGCATGCGCACCTGAAACCGTGCTGTCTCGCCGGGCTCATAGGAATACTTCTCGGGCAGCACGTCCATACGGTCGTCGTTGGCACTGCCGAACCACATCTCGCCGCGCTTGGTGACATACACCGTCGATGCCGCCACGGCGGTATTGCCCTTGCTGTCATCGGCACTGGCCACAAGCTCCACCTGACCGTCCTTGGGCAGCTCGAAGTTGCACAGCAACAGGCCGCGGTTGTCGGTCACGCCTTTGCACACCGTGCCGAGATCG
>CAZZVZ010000160.1:0-7332 GCA_964657655.1 Gammaproteobacteria bacterium
ACCTGCCGGCGCTGGCCGACACCGAATAGCTGTAGGTGCCCGCTGCGGCCGGCGCGCCACTGTCGGTACTGCCGTCCCACGTGAAGGGGATGGTGCCGGCTGCTTCGGCGCCCATCTGGATGGTCTTGACCGTGGCGCCGCTTGAATTCTTGATCACCACGTTGGTGACCGAGGTCGCCTGCGGCAGCGTGAAGGCCGAAGTGGCGCCCTTGCTTCCCAGCGTGAGCGAGGTGCCGGGCACCATCACCTGCTGACCGATCAGCGCTGCGTCCTGGGTCGACTGGGTGGCGGACACCGCCGTCAGGAGGCTCGACAGCTGGGTGCTGAGCTGGTCGATGCCCTGGACCGTATTGATCTGCGCCAGTTGCGAGGTGACCTGCGCTGAATCCATCGGATTCAAGGGATCCTGATTGTTCATCTGCGCGATCAGAAGCTGCAGAAAATAGTTCTGCGAGCCAACCGCATCGCTGCTCGATGAACTCGAGCTGCTGCTTGATGAACTGCTGGTCGGGCTGCTGGTGCTGGCGGCGGTGGCAGCCGACAGGATCGAGGCGTTGCTGGCGGTAACTGCTTGAGTGGTCATGTCAGGTTCCGAGCGTGAGAATTTTGGTCATCAGTTGTTTGGCGGTGTTCATGATGTCGACGTTGTTCTGGTAGGACCTCGAGGCCGAGATCATGTTGACCATCTCGTCGACCGGATTGACGTTGGGCATGGTCACGTAGCCGTCGGCATCCGCCAGCGGATGCTGCGGATCGAACACGCGCCGTCCCGGATTGTTGTCCTGCACCACCTGGGTGACCTTGACGCCGGTGCTGCCGTTACTGCCCATCGGTGTTGCCTCGAACACCACCTGCTTGGCGCGGTACACGTCGGCGTCCGAGCCCCCTGCACTTTCGGCGTTGGCCATGTTGCTGGCCACCACGTTGAGGCGCTGCGCCTGGGCACTCATGCCCGAGGCTGAAATGTTGAAAAGATCGCTTAGTGCCATGTGCCTCTCCGGCTAGCTCTGCAACGCAGTCAAGATGGTCTTGATGGATGAATTGAGGAAGGTGAAGGCCGACTGCACCTGCACCGTGCTTTCTGCGAATTTGGCGGTCTCTGCATCCACGTCGACGCTGTTGCCGTCGGCTGCGGGCTGCTGCGTACTGAGTGTCACCACGTCGTCGTCCTGCGCGACCGGTCTTTGCGTCATCGCCAGATGGGCGGCGTTGGTCTGTGTCAGTGCCTGGCTGCTCGAGGCACCTGCCTGGACACGTCGCATGGCGGCCTGGAAATCGAAATCCTGGGCTTTGTAATTGGGCGTATCGGCGTTGGCCAGATTCGAGCCCACCACCTCCTGACGCTGGGTGCTGAGCTTTAAGGCCGATTCCTGGAATCGCAGGGCTTGGTCGACGGCGTTCACGACTGACTCCGGTCTGATGGATGCATGACACGGAGTTTGGTCGAGCCCAAGGCGGCTTGATCGAACGAACAAACCCCGAAAAACCGCTCAGTTCGACCGATCGCTCGCGCGAGAAGGGCCCAATAATCCGGTCCATTGATCAACGTGCCGAGCCGTCCGAAGGCTTGTGACACTCCCGGAGAAGCACCCATGAAGCGAGCCTTACCTGCACGCCAGACTGCCCCGAGTGAGCGGTTCCACCGTTCGATTCGGATTGTTGCCCTTGGCCTGGCACTGGCAGGCACCCTGCTGTCGGGCCTGGCGCGGGCCCAGTACGCATCGCAGGAAGCGCCGCAGGACCCGCAGGCTTTGCATCAGGAAGCGCAGCGCTTCGCCGAAACAATGGGGCAAGAGCGCGCCGAGGCGATCGGCGGGGTGGCCCACGTCACGGTCAGCCCGCCAGATGCGCGCTTGCGGCTCACTGCCTGCGCCCAGCTCGAGGCCTACCAGCCCCCGGGCGCACGGCCGGTCGGTCGCACCATGGTTGGCGTGCGCTGTGTGTCAGGCCGTCCCTGGCAGGTGTTTCTGCCGGCCGATATTCATGTCGAGGCGCCGGTCTGGATGGTCAATCAGCCGCTACCGGCAGGGCATGTGCTGGCAGCCCAGGATCTGGTGCAGCGAACCCAGGAAGTACTTGTGACCGAAGGCGACAACCGCGTCCTGACGGCCACGGATACACCGCCATTTGGTGCCACACTGGCGCGACCGGTCGGTGCCCAGATGGTGCTGCATGCCAGCGATCTGCATGATGGCAGCCGCATTGCGCCGGGAGATTCGGTGCAGGTGGTGTACGCGGGAGCCGGATTTACGGTCCAGACCGACGGCAAGTCGGTGGGTGCTGCAAGTCCTGGGCAGAGCGTCCAGGTGCGCATGGCGAGTGGCTCGGTGGTGAGCGGTGTTCTGCAGCAGGAACATACGGTCAGGGTCGAGCTCTAGAAGAAACCGGGGGCTGATGCCCGATTTTGCTCTTAAGTATTTCAAAAGGACGTCGATAAGGTCGTACGGGGTGTGAAGGAGCCTTTGGTGGCCGCATGACCCGCATCACCTGATGGAGAGTTCCATGAAGATCAATTCTGACCCCGCAAGTCTGGCCAGTCTCGGCAGTGAAAGCGTCGCGAGTAACGGCCGCGCCGGGAAAAGCAGCGCCAGCGAAGACACCGGCAGTTCGACCAGCTCGTCTGCGGTTGAACTGAGTGCCACTTCGCGCGACCTGTCGGCCGCCTCTGACGCCGGTTTTGACGGCGCCAAGGTGGAAAGTATCAAGCAGGCCATCTCCTCGGGCCAGCTGCAGGTCAATCCCGAGGCGATCGCCCAGGGCCTGATCTCGAGCGTGACCCAGCTGCTGTCCTCGGCCCACTAGTCAAATGACAACCGCTGCGACGCCGATCAAGCCCGCCCAGGGAATTCCGCCGGGTGGTGAGAAGCTCGCGCTCGATCTTCTTTGTGCCGTCCTGCAAAAAGAGCACGACGCCTTGATGACGCGCGATGCCGATCTGGTTGCAACAATCGCTTCCGAAAAGCAGGCCCTGCTCGATCAGCTTGCCGTCTTTGTACGGGCCCGCACCAGTCGCGGTCCGCGCCAGGCGATGCAGCAGGCGCGCAACATGGATCCGCAACTGCGTGCGCTCTGGAAGAAGGTGTCGTCGATGAATGGCACCAACGGCGCCGTGCTGGCTTTGCATTCAGGGGTCGTCAACCGCGCCCTGGGTGTCATGCGCCACGCTGTGGGACGGGTGGACGGGCCGTATACCGCACAAGGCAGACTGACCGGTCACTACCTGACCGCGCTCTAGGCCCTTAGCGCAGCGCGCGAACGCGCCAAAGCCCTGCTGCTGTTTTCTTTCCCGGCATTCTTGTCTGCACTGAGCAGGCTGTGCGCTGCGTCGTGCAGACAATCAAGCTGATCGCCTGCGCGCGCCATCTTCGGACCCACGCCCCCTTTTAACTGCGGGGGCGGACCGATCTCACCGCCTTGCATCCAGACAATCTTCTTCTTGAGGTAGGAGCGCATCGCGTTGAGCTTTTGCGCCTGCTTCTCGAGTTGCGCCAGCTGCTCGGAAAGAACCGCAATCTGGCGGGCGCGGTCCATCTTGCCGGCCTCGAACTCATCGCTAAAACCCTTTATCTGGCGGATCGTAAAGCCGAGCGACTGAGCGGTCTGGATCAGGATCACACGCTCGACCTCCGCATCGTCGAAGTGCTGATAGCGATTGCCACCGGCAGCAACGCGTGGCCGCAGCAGGCCGTGCTTGACATAAAAACGCACCGCATCGCGCGTCAATCCGGTCACTTCCGCAAACTCGGCAATCAGCATTCGAGAACCTCTTGACTATGGTCTATAGACCACACTTTACACTGCATCGATCAAATCAACTGGAGTTGTCATGAGTAAGGTCATTCTCGTAACCGGTGCGTCCTCGGGCATTGGCGAAGCCACCGTGCTGCGTCTCCTGAAAGACGGTGCGACGGTGTACGCAGCAGCGCGACGGATCGAGCGCATGCAGACCCTGCAGCAAGCGGGCGCGCGCATCGTGCCCCTTGATCTGACGGACGACGCATCGATCGTCGCCGCAGTCGAGCACATCACGCGTGACAGCGGCAAGCTCGATGGTCTCGTCAACAACGCAGGCTACGGATCGTACGGCTCGCTCGAAGACGTACCGCTCGAAGAAGGCAGGCGCCAGTTCGAAGTCAACGTATTCGGCCTGGCGCGACTGATCCAGCTTTGTCTGCCGATGATGCGCGCACAGCGTTCGGGGACCATCGTCAACATCACCTCGATCGGCGGCAAGATGCACGAGCCACTGGGAAGCTGGTACCACGCCACCAAGTTTGCAGTAGAAGGCATGAGCGATTGTCTGCGTATGGAGCTGGCGCCGTTCGGCATCCATGTCGTGATCGTCGAGCCAGGCGCGATCAAGACTGAATGGACTGCGATCGCACGCCAGAGCCTGCTCAAATATTCTGGCGAGACCGCCTACGCTCCGTTTGCGAAGATCCACGCCAAGATCCTTGCCATGGCTGACCGCGAAGGCGGCATGGCATCGCCCCCGTCGGTGGTGGCCAATACCATTGCCAAAGCGTTCGCTGCGGCACGCCCCAAGACACGCTACGCAACCGGTGGCGGTGCGCGCGTCATCTTGTTGTTGCGCCGTCTTTTGTCTGACCGCGGATTCGATCGCCTGATGATGTTTGCGGCCAGACGCGTGGCGGGCTCGCCAGGCTAGATGCCGCAGAGGAGGACTACCCAATCGAGGCGCATGACAAATTAAATGTAGCTGTTATAGTTACGAAATGAGCGCAAACAGCCGATTCGCCAGTGCCGTGCACATCATGACTTTCCTCGGATACATCGGTCCTGACGGATCGAACTCCGAGACCATCGCGCGCAGCCTGAAAACCAACCCCGTGGTGATCCGTACTTTGCTGAAGGACCTCGCCAACCAAGGGCTGGTTGAACTGCGCCGCGGTCGTCTCGGTGGCGTGCACCTGGCGCGTTCGCCTGATGAAATCGACCTGGGACAGATCTACCGGGCCATCGACCGGCAATCGGGCGCTCTGCTGATGCGCGATGCATTCAATCCGCGCTGCATCGTCGCTCGAACCATGCTGACCTCACTTCCGCCACTGTTTGACGCTGCCAACGACGCTGTCGCAAGGTCGCTCGCACAGACCTCGCTGCGCGCGCTGCTGGAGGATGTGCGTCACGAGACGGGCGCTGCAGGGCGCTGATTTTTTTGCCTAAAAATGTAATCCACACAGTTACTTAAACCCCCGAACTCCTTTCACGATCGGACACCCATGCACCCTCACCCTATCGAGACAAACCCTCCCACCAAGGTCTCACCCAACAAGGTGCTGGCGATCGTGTGCGTCGGCATCATCCTCGCCAATCTCGACCTCTTCATCGTCAACGTCGGGCTGCCCAACATTGCGCACGACTTCCACGGCTCCAGCCTTGATGACCTGTCGTGGGTACTCAACGGCTATGCCATCGCCTACGCTTCACTGCTGGTTTTCTTCGGTCGGCTGTCAGAACGCTACAAACGCAACTCGAGTTTTCTTCTTGGTGTCGCCACCTTCACAGCAGCCTCGGCAGCCTGCGCTCTTGCCAACAGCGTCGAGAGCCTGGTGATTTTCCGGGTGGCGCAAGCAGCCGGTGCGGCGCTCATGACGCCCGCGTCGCTCGGTCTGCTACTGGCCTCATTTCCTGCCGAGCAACGCGGTGGGGCGGTGCGCACCTGGACGGCTGTGGGTGGCTTCGCCGCGGCGCTCGGACCTCTCGTGGGTGGCCTTCTGGTGACGTTCAGCTGGCGCTGGATCTTCCTGGTCAACGTGCCGATCGGCCTGGTTGCACTCTGGATCGGCTGGCGCCAGCTGCCAGCGATCCCGGGCCATCCTGTCGAAAAGCCCAATCCCGCAGCCGCAGCTCTCGTCACCGCAGGCGTCGCCCTCCTGACGTTTGCCATCGTCAAGGTGAACGAATGGGGCTGGGCTTCGAAGGGCATCTGGACCACCGCAGCAGTCGCTGCCGTATGCCTGGCTCTCTTCGTCGCGCATTGCCTGCGCTCGAGCAATCCCTTTATCGATCCGAAACTGTTCAAGGTGCGCCAGTTCACCGGTGTGTCATTTGCCACTGCACTTTTTTCGGCGGCGTTTGGCGCGATGCTGCTGTCTATCGTTCTGTGGGATCAGGAGATATGGGGCTGGCCGGCATTCAAGATTGGTCTGGCAATCGCGCCGGGCCCGCTTCTCGTCCCCACCACGTCCTTGCTGTTTTCCAAGAAGCTGATCGCCCGCTTTGGCGCACCAGCAGTCATCATCGCAGGCGTAATTTCATTCTCGCTCGGTCTTGCCTGGTGGGCACTGGTGCTGGGGGTCGTGCCGAGCTTTCCTCTGGTTTGCGTCGGCATGCTGTTCACCGGTGTGGGCGTGGGACTAGCCTTGCCAACGCTGATGGGCGTCGGCATGGGCTCTTTGCCGCCCTCGTCGTTTGCCACCGGCTCGGGCGTCATCAACATGATCCGGCAAGCCGGCATGGCGATCGGGGTCGCCGTTCTGGTCGCGATCATCGGTGGCAGCGGGTCTTTCGAGCAACGCCACCACGCCTTCCAGCTCGGCTGGTGGACCATGGTCACAATCCTGCTCCTGTGCATCATTCCGACCTGGACGCTGATTCGGACGCGAGGCAGGACGCCCGTGCCTGCCCCGGCTCTGACGCCCCTGTCGCTGAAATCTAAGGCCTAGACTCGCGCGGCGCACTTGCTGATCGAATAATTCTCAATTGTTTGCATCCAAAAGGTTTCCTGCCAACATCTAAGGGGTGTACGGCGCAATTCTGGCCGGTCCTGACAGCCTTTAGGCGAACGCGGAGCGCAACATGCAATGGATTAACGCCGAGAACATTTCCTCCCTCATTCCGATCTTCGGGATGCTGATTCCGATCGTCGCCATCATCAGTGGCGTGATCCAGTCGCGCCACGAGAAGTCAGAACGCTACGAGACCATCCGCACACTCGCTCGCGCCGGCCAGCCGATTCCGCCGGAACTGCTGCGCGGCCTGAAAAAAGGCGACAACGATCAGGACGTTCAGCAACAGCCCGGTTCGCGTCGCGTCTCCAACTCACTGAAGAGCGGCATTGTGCTGATCAGCGTGGGCGCCGGCATCTGCAGCTTTCTTTATCTGGTGGCACCCAACGAATGGGTCTGGGGCGCCGGCCTAATCCCGTTGTTTCTCGGCATCGGCTTTCTGGTGATTCACCAGATCGAAAAGCCCAGGGCCTGAGCTTCAGAGCCGCGGTGGCACTGCCACCCCCGATGCAGCACGACGCCGGGTCCGACAGCGACCACGCGTTGATCGAGCGCGTGGTCAGCAACGACGATCGGGTCG
>CAZZVZ010000161.1:0-7276 GCA_964657655.1 Gammaproteobacteria bacterium
ATCGAGCACGTCGAAGTCGAAGGCATCGGCCTCTTCTTCCGTAAACACCTGAATGCCCAGCTGCCACTCTGGATAGGCACCCGCTTCGATCGACTCCCACAGGTCACGCCGATGGAAGTCGGGGTCGGCGCCGATGATCTTGGCCGACTCGTCCCACACCAATGAGTGCGTCCCGATGGTCGGTTCCCAGTGGAACTTGCAGAATACCGATACGCCTTCAGCGTTGACCAGCCTGAAGGTGTGCACGCCAAATCCCTGCATCATGCGAAGGCTGCGCGGCAGGGCACGGTCCGACATGACCCACATCAGCATGTGCGCTGATTCCGGCGACATCGAGATGAAGTCGTAGAAAGTGTCGTGTGCGCTCGACGCCTGCGGAATGGCGTTGTGCGGTTCAGGCTTGACCGCATGAATCAGGTCGGGGAACTTCATCGCGTCCTGGATGAAAAACACCGGAATGTTGTTGCCGACCAGATCCCAGTTGCCCTGATCGGTATAGAACTTTACGGCAAAGCCGCGCACGTCGCGTGCAGTGTCGGCCGAGCCGCGCTCGCCTGCGACCGTGGAGAACCTGGTAAACACCGGCGTGCGCTTGCCGATTTCGGCAAACGGCGCGGCCATGGTCAGGTGGGAGACATCTGCGGTGCATTCAAAAAAGCCATGTGCAGCAGAACCGCGTGCATGCACCACCCGTTCGGGAATCCGCTCGTGGTCGAAGTGCGTGATTTTCTCGCGCAAGATGAAATCTTCCAGCAGCGTCGGACCGCGCAGGCCCGCCTTCAGGGAACTCTGGTTGTCACCAACTGGCACACCGTGATTGGTGGTGAGCACCTGACCACGCGCGTCAGCGCGCACCCGATCGAGCGAGGCCACCGTGGCGTTGCTGCCATTGGGCGCCTTGCCGGAACCGGTCTTGGCAGAGCCATTGACTTCGCTCAGTGTGCTGCCGCTTGATTGATCGGACATCGGACCGGTGTGTGCGCCTTCGGCAGGAAGGGTGGTCTCGCTCGAATATTCCAGCGGCTTGTTGCTGTTGCTTGGCAATGCCTGGGTGGTTTTGACCGCACCCTTGACCTTGTCTGCCAGAGCGGGATTGAGATCGACGTTTTCCGGAATTGACGGCACGCCGCCGTTCGATGGACCGGCGACGGTACTGGCCAGTGAGCCGACGCCCTCGCCGCCAGCTGGTTTCTTGCGTGTTGCCATGACTGCTCCTCTGTAAAGAGCAACTAATTCGCAACCGATGTTCCTCAGTCCGGCACAACAGCAAGGACGGGGCGAATTTGTAGCACCGAGGTGCCATTGCACAAGTTCTGGTGAGCCCGGCCAGACCTCAGGGCTTATCGCGCACGCGTTCGCCAAGTGCCGAATAGCGCACCGTCGCGCAGGCAACTGCATCGCCCAGCGCCAGTGGTTCACTCCACAAGGTGACTTGGCGTCTTGCCCGGGTGACAGCGGTGTAGACCAGTTCGCGACTGCCAAGCGGACTGTGCAGTGGTGGCAAGATGACGTCGAGCCGGTCGAATTCGGAGCCTTGCGCCTTGTGCACGGTGAGCGCGAACGCGCTGTCGCAGGTGGGCAGACGCGCCACCGCAATCTGGCGCACACCAGATGGATGGCTGAAGTGAACCATCAGCGCGTCGTCCGTCATCAGGGCGATGCCGATGTCACCGTTGAAGAGTTTTTGCACGGCATCGTTTTGCGTCACCATCACGACCCGGCCGTGGAACCAGCCGTCGCGCGGCAGGGCACCCAGTTGCGCACATGCGAGGCGCGCCATGGCAAGGTTGAGTCGCTCCGCGCCGAAAGGCCCGCGTCGCAGACCGCACAGCACGGTATAACGCGACAACAGCGTCAGCACCACGTCGGCCGGACACCCCTCTTTGATCGCATCCAGCAGCGGCGCATAGCCTGGCATCAGCTGCAGCGCCAGTGCATCGGCATCCGCCACGTCGTCGAGCGAGCGCCACGCGACACCGCCTGAGCCCGCTTGTGCCAGTGACTCGGCGCGTTCACTCTGGCCCATGCGCACGGCCTCGGCGAGCGCAGCGACCCCGCCCGCGCTGTCGTAGCGAAAACTCTGCTGGAGGCGCACCACGGCGTTGCCAAGCGGCGCATCAGGCGGTACTGCCGCGTCGGCCAGCGACTCCGGTGACTGGTCGCACAGTGCGCCGAGCTGAAGCGCGAAGGTCGCATCGCGCGCCGCCAGCGCCGCAAGCTCGGCGAACACGGCACCGGTCTCCACCGATGCAAGCTGTTCGGCATCGCCTAGAAGAATCAGGCGCGCATCTGGCCGCAACGCCTCGAGCAGCTTGCAGGCGAGTGCCAGGTCAAGCATCGACGCTTCATCAATCACGACCACATCAAACGGCAAAGCTGCCTGCCGGTTGTAGCGCGGCCTGAGCGCACCAGGTCGGCCACCGAGCAGGCGATGTACGGTCTGGGCCCGCAGCGTTTGAAGCGCCTGCAGCGAGGCACTGGGCAGCGGTGCTGTAGCGCCTGCGGTGGCAAGCGTCAGCTGCTCGACCTGCAAGCGCAACAGCTGCTCTAGTCTTAGCGCCGCCTTGCCGGTGGGCGCGGCCAGTGCGATGCGGCTTGCCGGCGAGAGTTCCGAAATCATGGCCAGCAGGCGCGCAGCCGTGTGTGTCTTGCCGGTACCCGGGCCCCCGGTAATGATGGCAAGTCGCCGCGTCAGGGCCGTGGCGGCGGCAATCATCTGCCAGTTGGGGCCGCCACTGGCATCGCCTGCAGCAAAGAATCTGGCGAGCAGCGCGTGCAGCGTGGCCGCATCAGCCAGCGGCGCTGCCTGATCGATGCGTGTCAGATGTCGTGCCAGCAGCACCTCGTAGCGCCAGTAGCGCTGCAGATAGAGTCGCCCGCGGTCGTTGACGGCGATGCAATCGGGGCTGTCGATCTGATGCGAGCTGCCATCGCCAATGGCGGGACTTGACCTGAGAAGCCGGGCAATCGATTCCTGATCGACAGGCAGATGTGTCGCAAGTCGCGCAGCGAGCTCCTGATGCGGTACGCATGCATGCCCCTCGCCCGACAAGAGACTCAACAGGAAGCCGACGCGCCCGAGCAGCGTTTGGTCAGCGCTGGCGCCACCTTGATGCAGGTGAATCTGGCACAGGGTCGAGGCAAAGCCGGCGGCCAGGTCGCGGCCTTCGTGCAGCGCTGCATCCGAAAGCGACAGATCAGGCAAATGAAATTCGCTGGCAGTCGTCATGCGCTGCCACCCGCGAGAATCTGGTCGAGCGCGTCGATCAGCGACAGGCTGGGACGTGCTGCGTACACGCCGTCGCCTGGCAGTGCGCCACCGCCCTCGATGCCCATGCCACGGATGAAAAGGTAGAACACTCCGCCAAAATCGCGCTGGTAATCGAAGCCCCTGTCGCGCCAGCTGAGCCAGCGTTTCAGGGCCACGCAATAAAGCAGGTACTGCAGGTGGTAGCCGCCTTGCTGCATGGCGGCCTCGAGCCGCTCGCCACGGTAGCTCGCAGGTGAGGCGCCAAGCCAGTTGGACTTGTAGTCGAGGAGGTAATAGCGTCCCTTATGGCACACCACCAGATCGATGAAACCCTTCAGAAATCCATCGAGGCGCGCCTCACTGAAACGAGGCAGCACCAGACCGTGCTGCCTTGCGAGCGGTTCCAGGTCGCGCACCAGCGCGCCTGCAAGCGGCAGATGGAACTCCATCTCGCGGATCTGGGACTTCGCACCGATCTCTGCAAGACACATTCTTTCCTCACCGAGCGGCGTGCTCAGCACCTCTTCGATCCAGTGGGCCAGTGCCGGCGCATCACGCTCCATGAAGCCGTGATCGCGCAATACCGAAGCAATACGCGCGCGCTGTTGGCGCAGATCCGGGCCGAACACAATCTCCTCGAAGATCTGGTGCAGACACTCACCGGCCGCAGCGCCGCGCGCGAAGGTAAAGCGCATGGCGCCCGACGCGAGCGCACCGTCCGACAGCAGCGTTTCCGCTTCTGCATCCTGGTCATGGTCGGGTGCTTCGATCGCCTCTCGTGGCATGACACGGCGCTGCATCAGCGAAGTGAAGCTGGCGAGTCGCCATGGCGTGATCGCCGAGCCAGCAAAGGTCCGCGCGGCAAGCGCCACGCCAGATGTGCTGGCTGAGGGGCGTGTGCCCGCGCCAGGAATGCCTCTGACCACCAGTGCGCCACCGCTTGCCGCCGACAGTTCCAGCAGCCGCTGCGTGACAGTGTTCCTGTCGGCGGGCAACTCGGTCTCGGCGGACGCGACAATCAGTTGCGTCAAGGCCGATACTGCGTTCGGCAGAGGTTCGTCCCAGACCACCACACAGCGATGACTGGCACGCGTTAGGGCCACGTACAACAGGCGTGCCTCCTCGGCGCGTGCCTCGTTTGCGGCATGGCGTGCAGCATCGGCGTAGCGCTCACTGCCAAAATCGATCACCAGCCGGTCAGCCTCTTGCACATCGTGATAGGCAATTGGCATGTTGGTCGCAGCCAGAGCCTGTCTTCCGGCAAACATGAAGGGCACAAACACCACTGGAAACTCGAGACCCTTGCTCTTGTGCACGGTCATGACCTGCACCAGATTCTCGTCACTTTCAAGGCGCAGCTCACCTTCATCAGCATCCTCAAACGCTGCGTCGCGCTGGTCGATGAGCCAATTGACCTGGGCCAGCAGACCGCGCGTTGCAACCGCCTCGGCGTGCATCAGTTCGCCAAGATGAAACAGGTTGGTCAGGTGACGCTCGCCGTCAGCCGATGCGGCAAGACGCTGCGCGCCCGGCAATTGCGCCAGCAGGAAGCGCAGCATGCGCATCACGCCGCTGCGCTGCCACAGGTCGCGGTAGTGATGAAATGCGTCCATCTCGGCCTGCCAGGCGTTTTCATCCTGCGCCAGCGCTTCGAGCGCATGTGCATCGGTACCAAACAGCGGCGTTGCAAGCGCTGCTGCGACCCGTTCAGGCCGGTGCGGCTCGGCTGCGGCGAGCAGCGTCAGCAGCAGCCAGTCGGCCTCCTCACTGCCGTAGACGCTGCCGCGCGAGTGGTCGGCCGCACCGATCCCCAGGCGTCGCAACGCAACACGCACCATGCTGCCTTGCGGATTGTTGTTGACCAGCACGGCGATATCGCCGGCCGAAAGCGCTTGTGTCCCGAGCATCAGTCGTTCGCCGGCCGCGAGCGTCAGCATGTTGGCGATTTCTCTGGCAACCGCCTCAGCCGCGCCCAGAATGCGCTCGTCGGCACTGGTCGCGGCATCGCCTCCTGAGTGGTCGACCAGCATCACCTCGAGCGCGGAGGCGTGCTCGCGCTCATGGTCGACCATCAGGCGTTTCGCGCCATCGCCTGGCAGCGCCGGCAGATACACGATAGAGCGGTGCGAGAACGGATCGGCATGATCCTGGTACAAGCCGTTGAGCGCTGCAATCAGCGCATCGGTCGAACGGTAGTTGTCGCGCAGGGCATGGCGCTGACTGGTGCGCGCTGCGGCTGCCAGGTAAGTGTAGATATCGGCACCTCGGAAGCGATAGATCGCCTGCTTGGGATCGCCCACCAGATACAGCGCGGTGTCGGAACCTTTCTTATAGATCTTCGAGAAGATGCGATCCTGGGTGGCGTCGGTATCCTGGAACTCGTCGATCAGCGCGGCGGGGTAACGCTCGCGCAGCGCGCTCGCAAAGGCTTCCCCCGACAGCCCCCCCAGCAGATCGTCAAGGCGCACCAGCAGGTCGTCATAGCCCAGCATGCGTTCGCTGGCAAGGCGCTCGGCCACTGTTGCTGGCACCTCGAGGAACAGATCAACCAGCAGCTCGGCGCGCCAGCAGGCGAATCCCTCGCGCACCCGCGCCAGCAGTTCGAGATATTGGTCGAGCTGCTCGATCAGGTCATGCTCAGGAAGCGGTTGGCCAACCAGCAGCTGCTCGCGCATCTTCGAGGCCGCCAGACGATCGAATGCCTTGCTGAATTCCTTGGGCACGGCAGGCAGCGGCGGCGACGCAAAGAAGCTGGTCAGCAGCGCACACCAGTTGGGCACATGGCGGCGGCTGTAGGAGCGGGGATTGAGCGAGCGATGCCCGATCAGAAGTTTCTGCAGCGCCTCATGGCCGTCGTGCCAGCGACGCGCCATGGCGCGGTGTGCCTCCTCGAGTTGTTCGGCGCTGACGAGTGTCGAGGGGGCCGGCCGATCGATGCGCGCGTGGCGCGCCATGCGAACCGTCGCGAGCCACCTGAGCCATGTCGCGGGGCTGTCCTTTTTCAGCATGCCTTGCAGCATCATCTTGTGCGTTGCACGCGAGATGCCAGAAGACGGATCGACATGCAGCACTTTCTTGCGCCAGAAATCCCGCACCGCCTGTTTCCATGCGGCGCGGGTATCGCCGAGTTCGAGCTCGAAGGCAGTCCCGGCCGAGAAAGCGCGCTCGGCCAGGGCGCGGTGCGCGAAGCCGTGGATGGTGTACACCGGTGCGCTGTCGAATGTGGCAATGGCTGCCTCGACGCGCTGCTTGAGCACCGCACGCTCGGCGACGGCCATCAATGCCTGGATGAATTGGTCGGCATCGCCGCCATCGAGGGCTCGGCGACAGGCCAGCAGTCTCGCCCTGATCCGCTGGCGCAGCTCGGCCGTGGCCGCCTTGGTGAAGGTCACCGTCAGGATCTGATCCGCCAGCAGCCCCTTCTCGAGAATCAGGCGCAAGAAGATGGCCACCAGCGTGAAGGTCTTGCCGCTGCCGGCACTGGCCTCAATCAGATGGCTGCCCGAGAGGGGTACGGCAAGCGCCACCGGCAAGGCAGTGCCGCCCTGCTCTGCATCACTCATCGTCGTTGACCGCCTCGGTTTCGCTGCCTTCGGCGTCTTCCTCGTCAAGCACCACGATCTCAGGTGCCTTGGCCACTTTCAGGTGCTGCCACATGGGACCGAATACGCGCGTTGAGACGGTCTCGAAATCGGCCGGCAGATCGCTCAAGACAGCGCCATAGGCGGTGCGATACTGGCGCTGCGCCGCGCGTACGAAAGGCCTGCCGGGAACCACTTGCGACCAGCTTTTCCTGGCGGTCGTTCTCCTGGCACTGGCATCTCCCCTGCCCGACACGTATTTGAAAGACAGATCGGGTATCAGTGCCACCGGCTGGCACAGGCAGCGCCAGTAAAGCGCCAGAAGATCGTCGAGCAGTTGCCCGGCATTTGCGACTGGCGAGAAGACCGCAACCTTGTCGGCACCGATCAGTGTTGAGGTCGGTGCTGCACCACCCGGATGATGCGGCAGCAGATGCAAGATCAG
>CAZZVZ010000162.1:0-5907 GCA_964657655.1 Gammaproteobacteria bacterium
AGCATCGGGCGTGAAATCGATCGCCACTCACGCGGGCGTCTGCACCAGCGCCCATTGCGCGAGTTGCATCGGCGATAACGGTTTCGAGAACAGGAAGCCCTGCAACTCATCGCAGCCGATACCCCGCAAAACCTCCGCCTCGTGCGCGGTTTCCACGCCTTCGGCGCCGGTGTTCATGGGCAGCGCACGCGGCAGGCCGGTGACCTCGCACAGGCGCTTGAGGAAAGGTCCGAGCTGGTCGCTGTAATAGGCGCGCGAGGTGATCGCAAGGCGGCTGGCCTGCTGCACCAAGGCATCGACCAGGTAGGGGTGACTGTGACCGAAGCTCACCGCCGAGTAAGCCGACATCATGTCCAGATAGCGTTTACCGTCGCTGTCCCAGACATGCACACCTTCGCCGCGCGTCAGTTCGACGGCAAGCGGGCTGTAATTGTGGGCTCCGTACTGCTTCTCGAGGTCGGTCGGGCTAAACAAGGCCGGCTCCAATGCGCGCCGCTGCGCGCAGAAATGATTGGGGAAGGATGCAATTTTACTTCGCCTTGCTGGCAAAAGGATTGCAATCTGGCGGCTAGAACCGCATTAGAATGCACAAATCGTGTGCCAAATGGCCATATTGTGGAGCGACAATGCAGATCAACGACCTCGACCGAATCGACTACCGCATCCTTGAGCGACTGCAAAGCGACGCACGTGCCTCCAACGCCGAACTCTCAGAAATCGCACATCTATCTGCGCCGCAGTGCTTTCGGCGCGTCAAGCGCCTCGAGGAATCGGGCGTGATAGATCGGTATGCCGCAATCCTTAATCCGACCGCTCTTGGCTTCGGGGTGATCGCGTTTGTCAGCGTCACGCTCGGTGGCGGCCGGCGCGTTGACTTGCAGAAGTTCAAGGAGATCGTGGCTGACGTACCCGAGATTCTGGAATGTCACGTCGTCACTGGCGAAGCCGATTACCTTCTCAAGGTGATCTCATCAGACCTGCATGCGTTCTCTCGATTTCTGCTCGAGCGCCTGATGGAGCATTTTGATGCCGTGAGCACCAAGTCGGAAGTCTCGCTCGAGCAAGTCAAGATGACCACAAGCTTGCCATTGTCGGTCGTCTGAATATCAATACTATGATTAATAACAGATTTCCCGCTTTTTACGAAATTTCACAAAATTAAGGGAAAAATTGTTCAATTGATTGATTATCAATATTTTTCCGAGTAATCATTGATGAATGAAAGGATCTTGGGAAAAAGACTGCCCGAGCGCGCAAATTTACGAGCTCCCGCACGACGCATTGCGGCAATACACAGACGCGCTCCAGGTGTTCAGCGCCCATCGAGAGGCGGCCGCTGCGCGCGAGTCGGTCCGCGGTTCGATGAAGTGGAAGGAAGTCAGTGGTCGCCGATATCTGGTGCGTGTCGACTCAAGCGGTGGCGAGAGAGGCCTGGGTGTCTGGTCCGAGAAAAATGACGAAATTTTTCACGCGTTCCAGGCCCGTCGAAAGGCCGTCAGGGAGCGTCTGAAAAGTCTGGACGTCGCGCTCGAGAAGAATCGCCGCCTCAATCGCGCGTTAAGTGTCGGCCGCGCCCCTGCGCTTCTGATCGAACTGCTGCGAGGTCTCGACGAGCATGGGCTTGCTTCCTATTTCAGGGTTGTGGGAGCGCATGCCATGTATGCGTACGAATCGGCGGCCGGAGTCCGACTCGACACGGTTGCGATAAAAACTCAAGACCTTGACCTGCTGTGGGATCTTCGCAGTCGGGTGACGTTCCACGCGCAACTCTCGCGAACGACCTTCAGATCGATGCTCTATGTCATCAAGAAAATCGATGCTAGTTTCGAAGTGATGACTCAACAGCCGTATACGGCGGTCAATCGGGACGGGTTCATGGTGGACATCATTCGGCGAGAGCGGTCGGACGGCGACCCGCATCGCGTGCGTCGGATCGAGGATGAAGATGACTTCTGGCCGGTGCAAGCCAAGCGCGCCAACGTGCTGCTCGAATCTAGGCCATTCTCCGCGATGGTTGTGGGAATCAACGGTGACATGGCAATGATGAACACGGTCGAGCCGCTAGTTTTTGCCCGGTTCAAAAGGTGGATGGCATCTCTACCTGATAGGGAGCCCGTCAAGAAGCGTCGTGACGCGCTGCAAGCAGAAATTGTCGAGCGGCTGGTGGAGGCTTATCTGCCCCAGTGGCAGCAGACGTGATCGAATCCAACCCCTTAGAGGCGAGCCTCTTTCAGCCGCTTGCGTCTGACGTCGCCAGCAGGCCGAGATATCGCCCGCCAAAGCGCTTCAGTGAATAACCGTGCGGGCAAAGATGGCCTGGCGCGACGCTGCGCGCGGCTAGAGATTGCTGCTTATACGAAAATCGCAGATGGATCGCGGAAATAAGTATTAGCCGGTTATAAACGGCGTGACTATGCTGGACGGTCCTTCTTCAGGCGGGTCCAGCTCATGTCGTCTGTCATGCTCCTCACTGGAAGTCCCTCGCGGATTTCCAGATCTTCTGCCCTGGCTGCGGCCATCGGCGAGCAACTGACCGAGCGCGGCGTCGAGATCATCGGTGCATCACTTCGCGATATCCCCGCCGACGACCTGATTTCCGGCAAGTGGGACGGGGAGGCTGCCCAGCAGTTCGCAGCGAAACTCGCCACTGTCGATGCTTTGGTGGTGACCACGCCTGTCTACAAGGCTTCGTTTTCGGGCGCGCTCAAGGCCATGCTCGATCTGCTGCCTGAGCGCAGCCTTGCAGGAAAGATTGTCCTTCCCGTGGCGAGTGCCGGCACGCCAGCCCATCTGCTTGCAGTCGAATATGCGCTCAAGCCGGTGCTGTCAGCGCTGGGCGCGAGGCACATCCTGTCGGGCGTGTTTGCACACGAAGGTCAGGTGCGCCTTGCCAAGGACCAACTCAACTACGGCGACATCGATGACGACGTCAGGCTTCGTATCGAAGATGCGGTCGAAGACCTCATCGAGTGGCTCGAGCACGCCGCGGCACGAAAGCAAAGTGCAGCAGCTCATCTGATCCAAAGGGCTGACCCGATTCGATGTAGCGCATGACGCAGAGGCCGCGCTTTTCGCGCGGCCACCTTTGACTCGGCGCGCATGCACTACCGAAAGCACCACCGAAAGATCCACTCTTTCGGGCGACCTCAGACCTCTCAATGAACCAGACTTCTCATTCTTCATACCGCGTCAAGACGCTGCACATCAGTGCAGCAATCCTGCTGAGCCTGATTGTGACGCTGGCATTGATCGGCTCGCTGGCGCATGCAGCTGAGGCTGACAAGCCTGATGCCTCTGCCGCCAAGGAACTGCGCATCGGCTACAAGAAGTACGGCACCCTGATCATTCTGAAAGCGCGCGGGACCCTGGAGAAGCGCCTGGCCGCACAAGGTGTCGCCGTGAAATGGACCGAGTTTCCAGCCGGACCGCAACTGCTCGAGGGACTCAACGTCGGATCGATCGACTTCGGCACGGTCGGC
The DNA here is from genome assembly GCA_964657655.1 of Gammaproteobacteria bacterium. Lineage (GTDB taxonomy): Bacteria > Pseudomonadota > Gammaproteobacteria > Burkholderiales > Burkholderiaceae_D > CAJCIC01. The sequence goes on from CAZZVZ010000162.1 coordinate 3,480, forward strand.
GAAGCGCCGCCGATTTTCGCGCAGGCCGCCGGTGCCGACATCGTCTACGTCGGCACTGAACCTCCATCGCCGCATTCGGAGGGCATCGTGGTGCAGGCCGACTCACCGATCCATTCTCTCGCGGAACTGAAGGGCAAGCGCGTCGCGCTCAACAAAGGCTCCAACGTTCACTACCTGCTGGTCAAGCTGATCGAAAAAGCGGGACTCAAGTACAGCGACATCACACCGGTGTTTCTGGCTCCCGCCGACGCGCGCGCTGCTTTCGAGCGTGGCAGCGTGGATGCCTGGGCGATCTGGGATCCGTTCTTCGCGGCATCAGAAGTGCAGGTGCATGCGCGACTGCTCGCCGACGGCGAAGGCGCGGTCAGCAATCGACAGTTCTACCTCGCCTCGCGCGATTACGCCGCCAAATATCCGGCAGTCATCAAAGCCGTCAGCGAAGAGCTCGATGCGGTCGACGCATGGGGCAAGAAGAATCCGGACGAGGTCGCCAAGTTTCTGGCCACTGAGACCGGGCTCGATACACCCACGCTGCAACTGGCGGCTGGCCGCTACGCCTACGGCGTCAGCGCAGTCAGTTCAGGCGTCATCACCGACCAGCAGCACATTGCCGACACCTTCTTCGATTTGAAACTGATTCCGCATCCGATAAAAGTGGCTGACGCAACGCTTCTAGCCAAACCGTGAGGGTGTGCGCGTCATGCTGCGCGCCAGCCCCTTGTTCTTGTTTTTGATTTGACGCACCTGGAGCATCCGATGGAAGTTTTCTGGTTCATTCCAACCCACGGCGATTCTCGCTATCTGGGCACCACGCGTGGCGCACGCGTGGCCGATTACGACTACTTCAAGCAGATTGCGGTGGCCGCCGATACGCTGGGCTACGAAGGCGTACTGCTGCCGACTGGCCGCTCTTGCGAAGATGCCTGGGTGGTGGCCTCGAGCCTGATCGGCGCCACCAAGCGGCTCAAGTTCCTGGTTGCGATCCGACCCGGCATCACGTCGCCTGCGCTCGCGGCCAGGCAAGCCGCCACCTTCGATCGCCTGTCGGGCGGGCGTCTCCTGATCAACGTCGTAACCGGTGGCGATGCGGGCGAACTGGAAGGCGACGGTGTCTTTACCGATCATAACCAACGCTACCAAATCACCGATGAATTCCTCAAGGTGTATCGCGACATCCTCACCAAGAGCCACCAGGGTGGTGACACCAACTTCGAGGGCAAGCACCTGCGTTCCAAGGGTGGCAAAGCGTTGTTCCCGCCGGTGCAAAAACCCTATCCGCCGCTTTACATCGGCGGCTCGTCAGGACCTGCACATGATCTCGCCGCAGAACAGCTCGATGTCTATCTGACCTGGGGTGAACCACCTGCTGCTGTCGCTGAGAAGATCGCCGACGTCAAGCAGCGCGCCGCAGCCCAGGGACGAACCTTGCGCTTTGGTATTCGACTGCACGTCATCGTGCGCGAGACCGATGAAGAAGCGTGGAAGGCGGCCGATGAACTGATCAGCCATCTCGACGATGCAACCATCGACAAGGCGCAGCAGGCGTTTGCCAAGATGGATTCCGAAGGTCAGCGGCGCATGGCTGCCTTGCATGGCGGCAAGCGCGGCCGTGGTCGCGAACACCTCGAAGTCAGTCCCAATCTGTGGGCCGGCGTCGGTCTGGTCAGAGGCGGTGCCGGTACTGCGCTGGTGGGCAGCCCCGAGACGGTGGTTGAACGCATGCGCGAGTATCAGGATCTGGGCATTGAGACCTTCATCTTCTCGGGCTATCCGCATCTGGAAGAATCCTACCGGGTCGCCGAGCTGCTCTTCCCGCTGTTGAATCGCACCGCCAAACTGCCTGGCGCCACCAACGTGCTGAGCGGACCGTTTGGCGAGGTGATGGCCAACAGTATCGTGCCCGAAGCGTCGGACCCGCGTCACCGAGAGCTGGCAGCGAGCTGATCATGGCGGCAGTGACGACACACCTCGCAGCGCTGCGCAACAAGCCTCTGTCAGAGCGCATTTCGGCTCGGGCCATTGGGCACATGGTGGCGCCATGGCTGGTGCCACTTGCCATCATGTTGTTGTGGCAATGGTCCTCGGACGCCAAGCTGCTGTCGTCGCGCATCCTGCCGGCGCCACTTGCGGTTGTGAAAGCGGCGATCACTCTAAGCGCGTCTGGCGAGCTTTGGACCAACGTGCGTGTCAGTGCGCTGAGAGCCCTGTCCGGCTTGGCGGTCGGTGGCAGCATCGGTCTGGTGTTCGGCATTCTGACGGGTGCCAGCCGGGTCGCCGAGACGCTGTTCGACACCAGCATCCAGATGGTAGGCCATCCGGGAGCGGCAGTCATCGCTGCTGGCTTCGCCGAGTCCGAGCGGACGGACATCCAGGCGCGCGCCTTCTTTGAAGCGCTTGCTGTTGGGTATGAGATCGAGTGCCGAGTTGG
>CAZZVZ010000162.1:5917-7276 GCA_964657655.1 Gammaproteobacteria bacterium
ACCAGCATCCAGATGGTGCGAAACATCCCGGCACTGGCGCTGGTGCCGCTCGTGATTCTCTGGTTTGGTATCGAGGAGGGCGCCAAGCTGACGCTGCTGTCGGTCGGTGTGTTCTTTCCGATTTACATCAATACCTTCCACGGCATCCGCTCGGTCGATGCGCAACTGGTCGAGATGGGACACGCCTACGGCCTGTCGCGCTGGCAGATGGTCAAGAACATCATCCTGCCCGGTGCACTGCCTTCCATGCTGGTGGGCTTGCGCTTCGCGCTCGGCCTGGTGTGGGTCATCCTGATCGTCACGGAAACCATCTCCGCGCAATCGGGCATCGGCTACATGACCATGAACGCGCGCGAGTTCCTGCAAACCGATGTGGTGGTGCTCGGCATCCTGCTCTATGCAGCGCTCGGCAAACTCGCCGACGTTACCGCCAAGCTGCTGGAGCGAGCGCTGCTGCGCTGGAATCCGGCGTATCAAAAGTGATGCCCGGGCTGGATCGGAAAATCCCATGAACTCGATTCAATCTTATTCAGGCCTTCAATCATGAGCGCTGCACTTGCCGCTGCAAATACAGCTTCAAACATGGCTCGAAGCGATGTCCCGGCCGAAACGACTCGCCGCGTCGAGCACCGATCTGCCATGCCGCCCGTCACTGGTGCAGCCCGCGCCAGGCTCTCGGCTGCTGCTGCGCTCGATATTGCAGACCAAGTGGCAAGAGAACTCGAACAGACGGCTGTGGAACGCGATCGGGCGGGTGGTCATCCTGCAGGCGAACGTCAGCTCCTCAGAGAGAGCGGTCTGCTGTCGCTCTCCGTGCCCGAGGCCCACGGTGGCGACGGACTGTCCTGGTCGACCATCCTGAAAGTGGTGCGACGTGTGGCGACAGCCGACAGTGCGCTTGCTCACCTGCTCGGCTTTCATCATCTGCAGGTGGCCGGTCTTCTTCTGTACGGCAATCCAGTCCAGCAGGAACGTTTTCTGAAACAGACCATCGATGACCAGGTGTTCTGGGGCAACGCTCTCAATCCGCTCGACAAACGCCTGATCGCAAAGGACACCTCCAAAGGTTTCGTGCTGGATGGACAAAAGAGCTATTCGTCGGGCTCGGTGGGCTCCGACATGCTCACCATCTCGGCCTGGCATCCGGTCACTGAAACTGCGCTGATCGCAGTGCTTCCGACGCGCCGCGCCGGCGTCACGGTGGAGTCTGACTGGGATGCCTTCGGACAACGTCAAACCGACAGCGGCACAGTCACCTTCGATGGCGCCGAGCTGCACGCGATTGAAGTCTTGCAGCCGCCCAAGACTGTGCCCACGCCGTACAGCACACTGCGCTCGCAGATCGCGCAATCGGTGATG
>CAZZVZ010000163.1:0-7220 GCA_964657655.1 Gammaproteobacteria bacterium
GTCACCATGGGATCGGCCTTTGAGGTGCTGACCGAAGGACGACGCGTGATCGACAGCGGCGAGAACGATTTCTCGCTGGCCGCCATGACCGATTCGGATTCCTCGGCCGTGGCGGTGTTGCTGTCCTGGCAGCGGCGCGCAGCCAAATCGAACCGCACGCTGCATTTCCATGATCTGCCGGCCCAGCTGGTGGCCATCGCCGATCTGTACGGCGTCAACGAATTCCTGTCGGGATTTCCGATTCTCAGACCGCACGGCGGCAGCCAGCCGCTGGTTTGACCCCGCGCCGCGGCACGCGGCCCGGTCCAGAACCAGGCGCCACGTCACAAGGCGCCGACCGCTTATAATCTCGGTTTACTTCTGGTTGTCCAAATGCCAGCCGCTATTCGCATCATCGATGTCAAAAAGCGCTACCAGTCGGTGCAAGCGCTCAATGGCGTCAGCCTCGAGATCGAGCGCGGTGAATTCTTCGGTCTGCTCGGACCAAACGGCGCCGGCAAGACCACGCTGATTTCCATCATCGCAGGCCTGATCCGGGCTGACCAGGGCAGCGTCAGTGTGCTCGGGCACGACGTGATCACGGACTTCAGACGCGCGAGGCGTTCGCTCGGCGTGGTGCCGCAGGAACTGGTGTTCGACCCATTCTTCACGGTACGCGAGACGCTGCGCAATCAATCCGGCTATTTCGGCCTGCCCAACAACGATGTGTGGATCGACGAAGTGATGGGCCACCTCGATCTCACCAGCAAGGCCGATACCAACATGCGCGCCCTCTCGGGTGGCATGAAACGGCGCGTGCTGGTGGCGCAGGCGCTGGTGCACAAGCCGCCTGTCATCGTGCTCGACGAGCCGACCGCAGGCGTCGACGTGGAACTGCGCCAGACGCTCTGGAAATTCATCGGGCGGCTCAATCGTGAAGGCCACACCATCGTGTTGACCACGCATTACCTGGAAGAAGCCCAAGAGCTGTGCCAGCGCATCGCGATGCTCAAGGGCGGCCAGGTGGTGGCGCTCGACACCACCAGCGCGCTGCTCAATCGTCTCGCCGGCATGCAACTGGTGCTGGGGTTCTCGGCCGGGCTGCTGCCCGAGGCCTTGATCGAGCGTTCCATCGATCCACAGGCCGCGCGCGCCACGCATCGCGTGTCGTTGCGCCTGTCCTCGGTCGCCGAGGTCGAGCCGATCCTGTCCGCCTGCAAGGCAAGTGGCGCCGTGATTGACCACATGGAACTGCAGGGTGCGGATCTGGAAGACGTGTTCGTGCAGATCATGCGCGCCGAGCCAGGTGTGCTGGAGCCGCTCGCATCATGAACGACATGAGTGAAGAAAAGGCGCTGGCCGCGCGTGCGGCCAGCCAGGACGAGTTGCCCGAGACACAGCGATACCGCCGTTTCATCGGCTTTCGCACCCTGTTCTACAAGGAGATGCTGCGCTTTTGGAAAGTCAGCTTCCAGACGGTCGGCGCGCCGGTACTGACCGCCACGCTCTACTTGCTGATCTTCGCGCACGTGCTCGAAGGTCGCGTCAAGGTGTATGACGCCGTCAGCTACACCGCATTCCTGGTGCCGGGCCTGGTCATGATGTCGGTGCTGCAGAATTCCTTTGCCAACAGCTCTTCGTCGCTGATCCAGTCCAAGATCAGCGGCAACGTGGTGTTCATCCTGCTGCCGCCGCTGTCGCACATCGAGATCTTTGCAGCCTATGTGATGGCCTCGGTGGTGCGCGGTCTGGTGGTCGGTATCGGGGTGCTGGCGGTGACCCTGATTTTCAGCTGGCCGGCCTGGACCTCGATCGCCTGGATCATCATGTTCGCGCTGCTCGGCAGCGCCGTGATGGGAACGCTCGGCCTGATCGCTGGAATCTGGGCGGAGAAATTCGATCAGGTGGCGGCCTTCCAGAATTTCATCATCATGCCCCTGACGTTCCTGTCGGGTGTGTTCTATTCAGTGCACTCGCTGCCGCCACTTTGGCACCACGTCAGCCAGCTCAACCCGTTCTTCTACATGATCGACGGGTTTCGCTACGGATTCTTCGGTGAGTCGGACATCAATCCCGTGATCAGCCTCGCAGTGGTTGGCGTGACCTTCCTGGTGATGGCGCTGATCGCCTTGAGGCTGCTTGCAAGCGGCTACAAACTCAGGAATTAAAGTCATGCTGCCTACCCCGGACGATCTGCGCCGTTATATTCTCGACGGCATGCCCTGCACCCATCTGGAAGTTGCAGGCGATGGCCAGCATTTCACGGCCACCATCGTTTCAGAAGAATTCGAGGGCCTGCGGCTGATCGCCCGCCACCAGCGCGTCTATCGCGCGCTCGGTGAGCGCATGAAGGAAGAAATCCATGCCCTGTCGATGAAGACCCTGACACCCAACGAATGGAGCGCGCGTGGATAGGCTGGTGATTGAAGGCGGCGTGCCGCTGCATGGCGAGATCACCGTGTCGGGGGCCAAGAATGCCGCGCTGCCGATCCTGGCTGCTGCACTGCTGTCGGCCGAGCCGCTCGAACTCGAGAACGTGCCGCGCTTGAAGGACGTCAGCACCATGCTCGAGATCCTGCGCCTGATGGGAGTCTCGACACGGCAGCACGGCACCAGCGTACGCATCGAGGCGCGTGATGTGACGCGCATGGAAGCATCCTACGATCTGGTCAAGACCATGCGCGCCTCGATTCTGGTGCTCGGACCGCTGCTGGCGCGTTTTGGCCGGGCGCGCGTATCGCTGCCCGGCGGCTGCGGCATCGGAGCCAGGCCCATCGATCAGCACGTCAAGGGTCTGACCGCGATGGGTGCCCAGATCGAGATCGAGAACGGCTACCTGGTGGCGAGCGCCGATGGCTTGAAGGGTGCACAGGTGGTGTTCGACATGGTGACCGTGACGGGAACCGAACACGTCATGATGGCAGCTGCGCTGGCCGATGGCGAGACCGTGCTGGAAAACGCAGCGCGCGAACCGGAAGTGGTCGATCTGGCCGACGTGCTGATTGCCATGGGCGCGAAGATCAGCGGCGCCGGCTCCGACCGCATCGTGATTGAGGGCGTCAAATCACTGCACGGCGCGCGCCACAAGGTGATGCCTGACCGCATCGAGACCGGAACTTTCCTGTGTGCGGTGGCCGCCTGCCGGGGCGACGTGGTGCTGCACGGCGCCCGGGCCGCGACGCTCGACGCCGTGCTCGACAAGCTGCGCGACGCGGGCGTGGCGCTGGAACTCGAGGACGACGCGATTCGCGTGGTGGCGCCGCTGTCAGAGCGCCCGGGGCGTTTTGGGGGCGTCAATATCAGGACGTCGGAGTACCCGGCCTTTCCGACCGACATGCAGGCCCAGTTCATGGCGCTCAACTGCATCGCCGAAGGCACCAGCCGCATCAGCGAGACGATTTTCGAGAACCGCTTCATGCATGTCGGCGAACTGGTGCGCCTGGGTGCTGCCATCGAAGTCGAGGGCAATACCGCCATCGTCACGGGCGTCGAGCGCCTGTCCGGCGCGCCCGTGATGGCCACCGATCTGCGTGCTTCGGCAGGGCTGGTGATCGCAGGGCTGGTGGCTGAAGGCACCACCTGCGTGGATCGTATCTACCACCTTGACCGCGGCTATCAGCAGATGGAGGTCAAGCTGATGGCCCTTGGTGCGCGCATCCTGCGCGAGGCGGCGCCATGATGATCAAGAAGACCGCAGCGCCGATGACTCTGGCATTGTCCAAGGGCCGCATCTTCAGCGAGACCATGCCGCTCCTGGCCGCTGCCGGCATCACGGTCGATGAGGATCCGGAAACCTCGCGCAAGCTGATTCTGCCGACCTCGGACCCGCACTGGCAGATCGTCATCGTGCGTGCTGCCGACGTGCCGACCTACGTGCAGTACGGTGCAGCCGACCTGGGCGTGGCCGGCAAGGACACGCTGCTCGAACATGGCACTGCAGGTCTCTATCAGCCGCTCGACCTCGGCATCGCACGCTGCCGCATGTCGGTGGCCGTGCCGCGCGGCTTCGATTATGAGTTCGCAGTACGCCAGGGTGCGCGCCTGAAGGTGGCGACCAAGTACGTGCACACCGCGCGCGAACATTTCGCGCACAAGGGCGTGCACGTCGATCTCATCAAGCTCTATGGCTCGATGGAACTGGCGCCGCTCACAGGGCTGGCCGATGCCATCGTCGATCTGGTGTCCTCCGGCAACACGCTGCGCGCCAATCATCTGGTGGAAGTCGAGCAGATCATGCCGATCAGTGCGCGCCTGATCGTCAATCAGGCGGCGCTCAAATTGAAGAGGGAGCGCGTCCAGCCGCTGCTCGACGCCTTCGCCCGGGCGGTCAAGTCAGCCGGGCCCGCGGCGCTGTCGGGCAGCCCTTTTGTGACCCAGCCTTCATGAGTACCCTGCGGCTGCTCGATTCGCGTGCCGCAGGCTTTGATGCCGCGCTCGACCTGCTGCTGCAATTCGATACCGATGTCGATTCCGCGGTTGACCAGGCCGCCGCCGCCATCCTGAAGGACGTCAAGACCCGCGGCGATGCCGCCGTGCTCGAGTACACGCGCCGCTTCGACCGCTTCGATGCGCCCGATATGGCAGCACTCGAAGTCACCAGGGAACAGATGGCCGCAGCGCTGGCCGGACTCGATGACGAGGCTCGTCAGGCCTTGAAGAACGCGGCGCGGCGCATCAAGGATTTTCACGAACGCCAGAAAGCCGATAGCTGGCTGTACAGCGAAGAAGATGGTTCACGTTTTGGCCAGCGCGTCACGGCGCTCGACAGCGTTGGCATCTACGTGCCGGGTGGCAAGGCCAGCTATCCGTCGTCGGTGCTGATGAACGCACTGCCGGCGCGTGTGGCCGGCGTGCCCCAGGTGGTGATGGTGGCTCCAACGCCCGATGGCGAGCGCAACACCATGGTGCTGGCCGCAGCCGCCGTGGCCGAGGTCGATCGGCTGTTTTGTATCGGTGGCGCCCAGGCGATTGGCGCACTTGCCTTTGGTACCGTGAGCGTGCCTGCTGTCGACAAGATCGTGGGTCCTGGCAACGCCTATGTTGCGGCCGCCAAACGCCGAGTCTTCGGCCAGGTCGGCATTGACATGATTGCAGGGCCCTCCGAGGTGCTGATCGTGGCCGACGGCAGCGCACCGGCCGAATGGGTGGCGATGGACATGTTCGCCCAGGCCGAGCATGACGAGGTGGCCCAGGCGATTCTGCTGTCGCCCGATGGCGCCTATGTGCAGCAGGTCGCGGCGGCCATCGAGCGCTTGCTGCCGACCCTGTCGCGCCGCTCGATCGTGGCCGCCTCGATGGCCAATCGCGCCGCACTGATCACGGTGGCCGACCTGGAGGAAGCCTGTCGCATCGTCAATCGCATTGCACCCGAGCATCTCGAACTGTCGGTGGCCGATCCTGAAGCGCTGCTGCCGCAGATCCGTCACGCAGGCGCGATCTTCCTGGGCATCCACAGTTCCGAAGCGGTGGGCGACTATTGCGCCGGACCGAATCACGTGCTGCCGACCGCGCGCACAGCGCGCTTTTCTTCGCCGCTTGGGGTCTACGACTTTCAAAAACGCAGCTCGATCGTATCGCTTAGCCAGCTCGGCGCCCAGCATCTGGGACCTCTGGCGGCCACGCTCGCCATGACCGAGGGCCTGTCGGCGCATGCCCGCTCTGCGCTCTATCGCGTCAAAGAGTGAGCAAGGAGACGCGGCCTTGAGCCAGGACTCCAGTTCCAGAAAGGCAGCGCTCGACCGGCTGATCACAGATACCGTGCGCGAGGATGTGCGCGCGCGGCATGCCTATGTGGTGGGTGACGCGCGCGGCCTGATCAAGCTCGATGCCATGGAGAATCCGTTCACGCTGCCAGCGGCGCTGATGCAGGTGCTGGGCGAGCAGTTGTCCAGGGTGGCCATCAACCGCTATCCGGATGCACGCGCTGATGCCTTGCGCGAGCTGCTGGCCACGCGCTTCAAGCTGGCCGAACACCAGGATGTGCTGCTTGGCAATGGATCGGACGAACTGATCAGCATCATGGTGACCGCGTGTGCCAAGAGCGACGGTGCGGTACTGACGCTCGGGCCCGGCTTTGTCATGTATCGCATGGCCGCCGAGTTCGCACGCCTGCCGTATGTCGAAGTGCCGCTGACGCCTGACTTCGAGATCGACCTGGCCGCCACCCTCGAGGCCATCCGCACGCATCGGCCCAGCATCATCTTCATCGCCTATCCCAACAATCCGACCGGCACCCTGTTCCGCCGTGCCGACATCGAGGCGATCGTGGCGGCAAGCGAGGCGCTGGTCGTGATCGACGAAGCCTATGAAGCATTCTCACCCGACAGCTTCTTGAGCGCCCTGGCCGACACACCACGCCTGCTGGTGCTGCGCACCTTAAGCAAGGTCGGCCTGGCTGGTATCCGCCTCGGCTATCTGATGGGCGAGCGCCAGCTGCTGGCCGAGTTCGACAAGGTGCGCCCACCCTACAACATCAACTCCTTGACCCAGTGTGCCGCCATTTTCGCGTTGCAGCACAGAGAGGTGCTGGCAGCACAAGCCGAAGTTCTCAAGTCCGAGCGTGAGGAACTCAGTCGTGCCCTGGCCGCGCGCCCGGCCGTGAAGGTGTTTCCCTCGGCCGCCAACTTCGTGCTGTTTCGGCTGTTGAGCAATGACAGCGAGGCCGCGACTGAGGCGTTCGCCGGCATTCGCGAACACGGGGTTCTCATCAAGAACGTCTCAAGAGCGCATCCTTTGCTGCACAACTGTCTGCGTGTTACCGTTTCCGTGCCCGAGGAAAACCGTGCCTTTCTGGGCGCCTTCGATCGGGTCTGGCCGAAACATGCGCCGCCAGGCGGCGCTTAAGGGCAAACAACTCCTTTTCATCATGAGAACAGCGACCATCAGCCGCAACACCGCCGAGACGCAGATCGAGGTCACCCTTGATCTCGATGGCAGTGGCGTCGCCGAACTCGACACTGGCGTGCCGTTTCTTGATCACATGCTCGACCAGATCGCACGCCATGGTCTGGTTGATCTCAAGGTCCTGGCCCGGGGCGATCTGCACATCGATGCCCATCACACGGTAGAAGACATCGGCATCACATTGGGCATGGCGCTCGCCAAGGCGATTGGCGACAAGCGCGGCATCAGGCGCTACGGGCATGCCTACGTGCCGCTCGATGAAGCGCTGTCGCGCGTGGTGCTCGATTTTTCCGGGCGCCCGGGTCTGGAGTTTCACGTCCCCTTCACACGCGCCGTGA
>CAZZVZ010000164.1:0-3681 GCA_964657655.1 Gammaproteobacteria bacterium
CACGGGCTGCCTTGACCAACAGCGACAGGTCCGGCCCCCAATTGCCGGTGATGACCGCGTCGGCGTGGCTGGCAGCAATGCGTGACACGTAGGGCGTGAAGTCGCGCACCTGGCCGATCGGGTGATAAAGCTCGCCCAGGATTTCAATGTCGGGGCGTTTGTCGCTGATAAAACGCTTGGCGGCAAAGGCGACCTGGTGTCCGAACACATAGTCCTGGTTGATCAGAAACACACCTTTGACGCTGCGATCTTCCTTCAGCACTTCGGTCAGCACATTCATGCGCATGTCGGAATTGGCATCGAAGCGGAAATGCCAGAAGCTGCAATGCTGGTTGGTGAGTGCCGGATCAACCGCCGAATAGTTGAGGAACAGCATGGCGTGGTTCGGGTCACGCTGGTTGTGGCGTTCGAGCGCGTCGACCAGCGCTGAGGCCACTGCCGAGCCGTTGCCCTGCAGGATGATCGAGACGCCGCTATCGGCCATCTGCGACAAGCCGAGCAGGGCCTGCTCGGGCGAATTGTTGCTGTCGTAGACACTCAGTTCGAGCCGGTGCAGGCCATCGGGAAGTCGCACGCCGCCTTGCTGGTTGAGTGCGCCAATTGCGATCTCGAGGTTGCTTTTGACGACGGCGCCGCCGCTGGCGAACGGCCCGCTCATGGCCTCGATCAGGCCGAGCCGGATCGGCTCTTGGGGATCGGCCAACGTGTTGCCAGAAGAAATGCCAAACGCCAAGGCGCACAGGCAGCCAAGGCCCCGAGACCACCAGAGCCGCGGCACCTTGCCCGAAAGGGCCGGCGTCACAGTCCGAGGCTCGGCCAGATCTGGTCGACGGCCGCGACCGTGGCCGCGTCGTGCTCGATCGGCCGGCCCCATTCGCGGCTGGTCTCGCCGGGCCACTTGTTGGTGGCGTCGATGCCGATCTTGGAGCCCAGGCCCGCCACGGGCGACGCAAAATCCAGATAGTCGATCGGCGTGTTGTCGACCAGCGTCGTGTCGCGCAGCGCATCCACGCGCGTGGTGAGCGCCCAGATCACGTCTTTCCAGTTGCGGGCATCGATGTCGTCATCGACCACGATGATGATCTTGGTGTACATGAACTGGCGCAGGAAGCTCCACACACCGAACATGACGCGCTTGGCATGGCCCGGATAGGCTTTCTTGATCGACACCACGGCCAGCCGGTAGCTGCAGCCCTCGGGCGGCAGATAGAAGTCGGTGATTTCGCTGAACTGGCGCTGCAGCAGCGGCACGAACACCTCGTTGAGCGCCATGCCAAGCACCGCCGGTTCGTCGGGCGGCTTGCCGGTGTAGGTCGACAGATAGATCGGGTCGCGTCGCATGGTGATGCGCTCGACCGTAAAGACAGGAAACCATTCGGTTTCGTTGTAGTAGCCGGTATGGTCGCCAAACGGCCCTTCAAGCGCATGCTGGTAGCCGGCTACGCCGTGCTGGTTGTCGGGGTCCGGCAGAATGTGTCCCTCGAGCACGATCTCGGCGCGCGAGGGAACCTCGATCGACGAGCCAATGCAAGTGCTTACTTCTGTTCTTTCGCCGCGCAACAGGCCTGCAAACTGATACTCCGACAGGCTGTCCGGGACCGGTGTGACGGCACCAAGCATGGTGGCCGGATCGGCGCCCAGGACCACCGCGATAGGAAACGGCTGGCCCGGACTGGCCGCTGCGAAGGCGCGGAAGTCGAGCGCACCGCCGCGATGTGCCAGCCAGCGCATGATGAGCTGGTTGCGGCCGATCACCTGCTGTCGATAGATGCCCAGATTCTGGCGGCGCTGCGGCCGGCTCACGTTCTGCGGCCCGCGTGTCACCACCAGCCCCCAGGTGATCAGCGGCGCGACATCACCAGGCCAGCAGGTCTGGATCGGCAATCGGGCGAGGTCGACCTCGCTGCCTTCCCAGACGATCTCCTGGCAGGGTGGCGCGCTGACCCGCTTCGGGCTCATGTCCCAGACTGCCTTGGCGAGCGAAAGGATGCGACCGGTGTCTTTAAGGCCAGATGGGGGCTCGGGCTCCTTGAGCGCGGCCAGTGTCGCGCCGACGTCGCGCAGGCTCGCCACAGACTCCTGGCCCATGCCGAGCGCCACCCTGCGGGTGGTACCAAACAGGTTCGCGAGCAGGGGCATGGCGCTGTTGGCTACTTTTTCGAACAGCAAGGCCGGACCACCTTGCTGCAGTACACGATCGCTGATCTCCGTAATTTGTAAATACGGGGACACAGGAACTTGCACGCGTCTGAGCTCTCCAATTGCTTCAAGATTCGAGACGAAATTTCGCAAGTCTTTGTATTTCATACAGTTATTTTTCTAGCAGTAGCGTTTAATGACGTTTTCGACGGGCTGTTTCGGGCTGCAGAATAACCCGACAAAGGTCATGCTGCACCGCGGAATATTTAACAATTCCCTGATTGACCGCGTAAGTGGACTTGCCTAGACTCCGCCCTTGTCAACGGATTGCTGTCATAGAACGTCTATATACGAACTCACAATCTGTCGTGATCAACGGGTCCTCAGGCGCCCACCAACCGAAGAAGTTTTGAAGCACTCCGCTTCAGCCTGAACTAAATGGTACGTCTAGCGGCTGGATCGTCCAGCTGGAAACACGAGCGTACCGCCGACCGTCGAATCTCGGTTCCGCCTTGGAACTCCGCCGGTCGATCCAAGTTATTCGCAGTCGAGGTCATCTAGATCGCCTGTCTGGGGTCGTCGCACGGGTGGTCAAAGCTGCGCGGTAATAGGAGCATCGATGACTAAGCTTTTCCTGCGCAGCTGGATGCGCGACGCGTTTTTGAGCGGCGTTTCGTTCATGCGCAACAGTCTCGCCTTGATCGGCCTGACCTTGATGGTAGCCGCTGCATTCCTCATGATGCGCGGCAACTTGCAATCGCAACCTGTGATCGCCGTGGCGGATGCGCCCGGCAGCGAACCGGCTGGCTTCACCACCAGCTTTTTCAGTTCGGCCATGGCGCTCAACAATACCAGCGCCCATTTTGCGGTCGATAACGACAACACCGAGAGCAAGGCGCCTGCCCCTCTGGAGCACAACGAACTGCTCGGCACGCACTCCGAGCAGGTCATGGTGACGCGTTATCTGTCGCGCAAGTATCACGTCAATGCCGAAGCTGCCGACCTGATGGTCGGTGCCGCCTATCTGGCCGGACGCGATGCAGGCGTCGATCCAAGCCTGTTGCTGGCCGTGATTGCCGTCGAATCCGGCTTCAATCCGTTCGCCGAGAGCATGGTCGGCGCGCAAGGACTGATGCAGGTGATGTCGAAGATCCACGAGGACATGCTGGGCAACTACGGTGGCCCCAACGCAGCGCTCGACCCGGTCGCCAATATCCGCGTGGGTGCCTTGATCCTGAAGGACTGCATCCGGCGCGGCGGTTCCGTGCGCGACGGCCTGCGTCTTTACGTCGGTTCGATGACGCAAGATGATGGCGGCTACGGTGCGCGTGTTCTCCAGGAGAAAGAACGCATCCTGCAGGCAGCCCATGGTGGCAATCCGCTCATCGTGCCGGCGGTTGTGACGCGCACGCCGAGTGCGCCCAATGTGCCTGCGACAGCCAGCGTGCAGCAAAGCGCGGTGGTCGCAAGCGAGGACGTGCAGCCGCGCGGTGACAGCGTGGCCGCGCTGTAGCACGCAGCTGCACCAGACATCTGGCGACT
>CAZZVZ010000164.1:3691-7217 GCA_964657655.1 Gammaproteobacteria bacterium
GCAGCCCAGTGGCAGCCTCGAGCGACCATCAGTGGGCGTCAGGCGGCCTGGGCGCGGCGCGGGTTCAAGAACTGATCGAGCCGCTCGACCGCCATGTGAAGGCGTTCAAGCGAGGTTGCATAGGACAGTCGGATCCAGCGTTCTGGCTCAGCCGAGCCGAAATCCAGGCCCGGCACCAGGGCGACCCCGGCACCTTCTAGAACCTCCATCGCGAATCGTCCGCTGTTGTCAGAGAAGCGGCTGCAGTCGGCGTAGACGTAGAAAGCACCGTCGGGTGTGACCGGGATCTCGAAACCGATGGCACGCAGCGCCGGCACGATGTAGTCACGGCGCGCACGGAACTGGGCGCGCCGCTCCTCGTAGAGCGCCAGCGTCTCTGGCAGGAAGCAGGCAAGCGCTGCGTGCTGCGCCAGAGCAGAGGCGCAGATGAACAGGTTCTGCGCCAGTTTCTCGAACACCGGCACCATTTGTTCGGGTACCACCGCCCAGCCGAGTCGCCAGCCCGTCATGCTGAAGTATTTGGAAAAGCTGTTGATCACGATCACCGGGTCATCGGGCGTGGTGCTCTCAAGCACGCTATGCGGCTCACCATCGAAGGTCAGTCCCTGGTAGATCTCGTCGACCACGGCGATGCCGTTGTGGCGCTTGCAGCATTCAACGATCGCGGTCAGTTCTTCCCGACTGATGCTGGTACCGGTCGGATTCGATGGCGTGGCGACCAGCACGCCCCTCGTGTTGGCACTCCAGTGCTGTTCGACCAGTTCGGCGGTGAGCTGAAAGCGCTCCTTTGCTGACACGGGGATCAGCCTGGCGTTACCGTCGAAAGCTGACACGAAATGACGATTGCACGGATAGCTCGGATCGGGCATCAGGATTTCCTGGCCTGCCTCGATGATCGATGCCATGGTGAGCAGCAGCGCACCTGAGGCACCGGCCGTAATGATGATGCGCGCGGGATCGACGGTGGCATTAAAGCGGCTGCGATAGTGGCTTGCGATCGCGCTGCGCAGGCTTTTCAGGCCAACCGCCGGTGTGTACTGGGCACGGCCCGAGGCCATGGCATCGGCGAGTGCTGCCAGCACCGCCGGCGGCGCTGTGAAGTCGGGCTCACCGATACTCATGTGGATGATGGAACGGCCCGCAGTTTCTAGCTCGGCGGCATGCTTCATCAACTCCATGACGTGAAACGGCTCGATTTTTTCTGTGCGCGCTGCAAGCGCGATAGGGGAGGAGGGCATGTTCGCTCGGTGTTCTCAGGGACAGGGATAGTGTACCGTCACAGGCGCGCCAGATGACATCGCCCTCGGACAGGGTGCTGCTAGAATCTTGGCGACACGCGGTCTCAACAATGTGTGCCAGCGAAGAGCGGTGCGCGAAAAGGAAGACGTCTTATGTCGGATCGTTTGCGTCAGGCGGCCCTTGAATATCACGAATTCCCGACCCCCGGAAAAATTTCGGTCACGCCCACCAAGCAGCTGACCAATCAGTCTGACCTCGGGCTCGCCTATTCACCTGGCGTGGCTGCGGCCTGCGAAGAGATCGTGGCCGACCCGCGCAACGCGTCGCGTTACACGGCGCGTGCCAATCTCGTTGGAGTCATCACCAACGGCACTGCCGTACTTGGCCTTGGCGCCATCGGTCCGCTGGCGGCCAAGCCGGTGATGGAAGGCAAGGCGGTCCTGTTCAAGAAATTCGCTGGCATCGATGTGTTCGACATCGAGATCAACGAGCTCGATCCCGATCGCCTGATCGAAGTGATCGCGGCACTCGAGCCGACCTTTGGCGGCATCAACCTGGAGGACATCAAGGCACCCGAATGCTTCTACGTCGAACGCGCGTTGCGCGAACGCATGAAGATCCCGGTGTTTCACGATGATCAGCACGGCACTGCCATCATTGTCGGCGCTGCGGTCAAGAATGGCCTCTTGGTGGTCAACAAGTCGATCAGCGCAGTCAAGGTGGTGGTATCGGGCGCTGGCGCCGCAGCGCTTGCCTGCGTCGATCTGCTGGTCGATCTCGGCCTGCCGATCAAGAACATCTGGCTGACCGACCTGGCAGGCGTGGTGTATACCGGCCGCAAGGAGCTGATGGACCCGGACAAGGAACGCTTCGCGCAAGACACCAGCGCGCGCAGTCTGGCCGAGGTGATCGCCGGTGCCGACATCTTTCTCGGTCTGTCGGCCGGCGGCGTGTTGAAGCAGGACATGGTCAAGAGCATGGCCAAGGACCCGCTCATCCTGGCGCTCGCCAATCCGACACCGGAGATCATGCCTGAGCTCGCCAAGGAAGTGCGGCCCGATGCCATCGTCGCGACCGGGCGCACCGACTATCCCAACCAGGTCAACAACGTCCTGTGCTTTCCCTTCATTTTTCGCGGCGCACTTGATGTCGGTGCCACCACCATCACGCGGGCCATGGAGATTGCCACGGTCGACGCGATCGCCGAGCTGGCGCGCCAGGAGCAAAGCGATATCGTGGCCAGTGCCTACGGCATCACCGACTTGTCGTTCGGTCCCCAGTATCTGATTCCAAAACCGTTCGATCCGCGGCTGATCGTCAAGATCGCGCCAGCCGTCGCACGGGCTGCCATGGCGTCTGGCGTGGCAACCCGTCCGATCGCGGACATGGAGCTCTACACCGAGCAGCTGCAGCAGTTCGTGTATCACAGCGGCACACTGATGAAACCGCTGTTCTCGGTGGCCCGCAAGATGGCGCCCGAACACAAACGCATCGTCTACGCCGAAGGCGAAGAGGAACGCGTGCTGCGGGCTGTACAGGTGGTGGTCGACGAAAAGATCGGCTGTCCGATCCTGATCGGGCGTCCCGACATCATTGCGCAACGCATTACGCGTTACGGTCTGAGACTCAAGGCCGACGTCGACTACACGGTGGTCAATGCCGACCACGACCAGCGCTACCGCGACTACTGGCAGACATACTGGAAGATGCGTGAGCGGCACGGTGTGACCGCTCAGTTCGCCAAGCTCGAAATGCGGCGCAGAACCACGCTGATCGGCGCCATGATGGTCAAGCGCGGCGAAGCCGACGGCATGCTGTGCGGCACCATCAGCAGTACCAAGGCGCATCTGGATTACATCGACAACGTGCTTGGCACGGGCGACGGCAAGACCCTGTATGCCGCCATGACCGGCCTGATTCTGCCAGGTCGTCAGGTGTTCCTGGTCGATACCCACGTCAACGCCGATCCAACTGCCGAGCAGCTCTCCGATATCACCATCATGGCCGCAGCCGAGATGCGTCAGCTCGGCATCGAGCCCAAGGTCGCACTGCTGTCGCATTCCAACTTCGGTTCGAGCGACCTGCCCTCAGCCGTGAAGATGCGCGACACCCTGGCGCTGTTGCGCGACAAGGCACCGGGCCTTGAAGTCGACGGTGAGATGCACGGTGATTGCGCGCTCGATGCAAGTGTCAGAAAGACCATGATCGAAGGCAGCACGCTGCACGGTGAAGCCAACCTGCTGGTGATGCCCAACATCGACGCGGCCAACATCTCGTACAACCTGCT
>CAZZVZ010000165.1:0-7211 GCA_964657655.1 Gammaproteobacteria bacterium
TGCTCGAGGTGCCGCGCGCGCCCCAGCAGGAGCGGCCTTTCGAGCGCATGCAAGAAGCGGCACTGGCCTTTGCAGCACAGCTCGCAGGCGTGGTGGTGGACGACCAGTTGCGCACCCTGACGGAGCCGGCCCTGGCCGGCATCGGCCGCCAGATCGAGCCGGTCTACCAGCAGCTCGAGAGCCAGGGCCTTGCCGCCGGATCGCCCCGGGCACTGGCCCTGTTTCGCTGATTCATTGTGTCTGCCGGGCGCCGACAACAGCAGCGCGCTGAGCAGTTGCGCGTCGAACTCGAGCGCCTTAACCGGGCCTACCACGGCGACGATGCGCCGCTGGTCCCCGACGCCGAATACGATCGCCTGTTTCGCGAACTCGAGTCGCTCGAAGCCGAGCATCCGGAGCTGCGCCGCCCCGATTCGCCCACCCTTCGGGTCGGATCAGCCGCACGCTCTGACCTGCCCGAAGTGCGTCACGCGGTCTCCATGCTGTCACTTGGCAATGCTTTCGCAGACGCCGAGGTCGAAGCGTTCGACAAGCGCGTGCGCGAAGGACTCGATGACCTGCCGGTCGTGAGTTACGCGGCAGAACTCAAGTTCGATGGTCTGGCCATCACGCTGCGTTATGAAGATGGCTTGCTGGTGCAGGCGGCCACGCGTGGCGACGGCCAGGTGGGCGAAGACGTGACGCCCAACGCCCGGACCATCTCGGTGATCCCGCTGCGTCTTGAAAGCAGCACACCGCCGCAGGTGCTCGAGGTGCGCGGCGAGGCGCTCATGTTTCGGGCCGACTTCGATCGCATGAATGCCGAGCAAAGAAAACGTGAAGAACGCGAATTCGTCAATCCTCGCAATGCCGCAGCAGGAAGTCTAAGACAACTCGATGCGCGCATCACGGCGCGCCGGCCGCTGCGTTTTTTTGCCTATGGCATCGGCCAGTATGAAGCTGGTCCATCGCCGTTCGTCCCCGACACCCATCACGCACTGCTCGACTGGTACCAATCGCTTGGCCTGCCGGTCAACCAGCTGCGCGTCGTCAGTCAGGGACCCACGGGACTGCTCGATTTCTATCGCAAGGTGATGCAGCAGCGTGCGGCACTGCCCTACGACATCGACGGCGTGGTCTACAAGGTTGATTCCTTTGCGCAGCAGCGCGATCTCGGCTTCGTGTCACGTGCACCGCGCTTTGCCATCGCGCACAAGTTTCCGGCCGAAGAAGCACTCACCACGGTCGAGGACATCGACATCCAGGTCGGACGTACCGGCACGCTGACGCCGGTCGCCAAGCTCGCACCGGTGTTTGTCGGTGGCGTGACGGTGACCAATGCGACGCTGCACAATGAGGACGAGGTGCACCGCAAGGACGTGCGTATTGGCGATACCGTCACGGTGCGACGCGCTGGCGATGTGATTCCCGAGGTGGTCCTGGTTCTGTTGGATCGAAGACCGGCTGGCGCTTCATCCTTCGTGATGCCAAAGGTATGTCCGGTGTGCGGCTCGGAGGTGGTGCGACTGCCCGGGGAAGCCGCAGCCCGCTGCAGCGGCGGCCTTTACTGCTCGGCGCAAAGAAAGCAGGCGCTACTGCACTTCGTCAGCCGGCGCGCGATGGACATCGAAGGTGTGGGGGACAAGCTGATCGACCTGCTGGTCGATCAGCAGCTGGTGCAGACGCCGGCAGACCTGTTCAAGCTCGATCTCGAGACGCTGATGCAGCTGCCGCGCATGGCCGAAAAGTCGGCCGGCAACGTGCTGGCGTCCATCGAACGCGGCCGCACCACATCGCTGCAGCGTTTCATCTATGCATTGGGCATCCGCCACGTCGGCGAATCGACTGCCAGCGACCTGGCCAGCCATTTCGGTTCGCTCAAGGGCTTGCTCGCGGCCAGCGAGGCCGAACTGCTGCAGGTCAATGACGTGGGTCCGGTGGTCGCTGCCTCGATCCGGGGTTTCTTCGACCAGGCCCACAACCAGGAGGTGATCGATGCGCTCCAGGCAAGTGGTGTCAAGTGGCCCGAAGGAACGCCCAAGCAAAAGGCGCGCGAGACGGCCGCAAGCGGCAGGATTTTTGTTCTGACCGGTACACTGCCGACACTGTCGCGTGACGAAGCCAAACAGCTGATCCTTGCTGCCGGCGGCAAGGTGACAGGCAGCGTGTCGAAGAAAACCGACTTCGTCGTGGCAGGCCAGGAGGCAGGCAGCAAACTTGCCGATGCCCAGGCACTATCGATCACGATTCTCGACGAATCCGGTCTGCAGGCGCTGCTTGTAGCGCCCAAGGCCGGCGACGCGGGTGAACCATAAGGGGAACGCAATATGAAGGTTACCAAGGCAGTCTTTCCGGTCGCAGGGCTCGGCACGCGTTTCCTGCCTGCTACCAAGGCCAGTCCCAAAGAGATGATGCCGGTGGTCGACAAGCCGCTGATCCAGTACGCCGTGGAAGAAGCGGCGCTGGCCGGTATTCGCGACATGGTGTTTATCACCGGACGCAGCAAGCGCGCCATCGAGGACCACTTCGACAAGGCCTACGAGCTCGAGAGCGAGCTGATGGCAAAGAACAAGACCGAACTGCTTGAGATCGTGCGCAACACGGTGCCGCGCAGCGTCAATTGCATCTTCATTCGCCAGACCGAGGCGCTTGGACTGGGCCATGCGGTGCTGTGTGCCAGGTCAGTGGTCGACGAACATCCCTTCGCGGTGCTGCTGGCCGACGATCTGATGGATACCGATGACGGTGTGCCCTCGGTGATGCAGCAGATGACCAAAGTGTTCGACGAGCGTCAGTCAAGCCTTCTCGCGGTGCAAGACGTGCCACGCGAGGACACCAAGTCGTACGGCATTGTCGGCACCAAGGCCAGGATTTCCGATCAGCTCGAGACCATCTCGCACATGGTTGAAAAGCCGCGACCGGAGGACGCCCCTTCGACGCTCGCGGTGGTGGGGCGCTACATCCTCACGCCGCGCGTGTTCGACCATCTCGAGAAACTTGAAGCCGGGACCGGATCTGAGATTCAGTTGACCGACGGCATCTCGCGCCTTCTGACCGAACAGGAGGTGCTGGCGTTTCGCTTCGCAGGACGGCGCTACGACTGCGGCTCCAAGATCGGCTACCTGCAGGCCACCGTCGAACTCGGTCTGAAGCATGCGGAAACAGGACCCGCCTTCTCGCGCTACCTGGGTTCGCGCAAGTGACCATTGCAGTCATTGGCGGCAGCGGTCTGAGTGATTTCGCCGAACTCGAAATCACCCGGCGTGAGGTGGTGCGCACACCCTATGGCGAGCCGAGTGGCCCCCTGACCTTCGGACGCTGTGGGGCTGCCGAGGCTATGTTCCTGCCGCGCCACGGCTACGGGCATACACTGCCGCCGCACGATATCAACTACCGCGCCAATATCTGGGCGCTGCATCACGTCGGTGCCACAGCCGTGGTCAGCGTGGCGTCGGTGGGCGGCATCAGGGACGATCTCGGACCCGGCTCCATCGTAGTGCTCGATCAGGTGATCGATTACACCTGGGGCAGGGCTTCGACCTATTTCGACTCGCCCGATATGCCGGTCACGCACATCGACTTCACCCAGCCGTTCGACGCCCAGCTGCGCCAGCGCTTTCTCGACAGCGGCCAGGGACTGCATGAGAGGTTGAGCGACGGCGGCGTGTATGCCTGTACCCAGGGGCCAAGGCTCGAGACGGCCGCCGAGATCAATCGCCTCAGTCGAGATGGCGCCGATGTGGTGGGCATGACGCTGATGCCCGAGGCGGCACTGGCACGCGAACTCAATCTGCCTTATGTCGCGCTTGCCGTGGTGGTCAATCACGCCGCCGGTCGTGGTGATTCGAAACTCGAGATCTCGGTGGCCGACATCGGTCGCACGCTCGACCAGACCATGACGCGGGTACGCAGCCTCGTGATGGCATTCCTCGCACATCAGGACAAAGACTCATGATCCATCCGATTTTGCGCATGGGCGACCCGCGTCTGCTGCGCGTGGCGCAACCGGTACTGGCCTTCGATACTGCCGAACTGCACCAGCTGGTGGCCGACATGTTCGAGACTATGCATGCAGCCAATGGCGCCGGGCTTGCTGCCCCGCAGATCGGCGTTGATCTGCGTCTCGTGATTTTTGGCTATGACAGCAATCCCCGCTATCCGCGGGCCGACGCGGTGCCGCCCACGGTGCTGATCAATCCACTGCTGAGCGTGCAAGGCGAGGGTCGTGAGGAAGCCTGGGAAGGCTGTCTGTCGGTGCCGGGCATGCGCGGCGTGGTCGAGCGCGATACGGCCTTGCGATACCAGGGCTTCGATCAGTTCGGCGCGCCGATCGATCGCATCGCGACCGGCTGGCATGCGCGTGTGGTCCAGCACGAGTGCGATCACCTCGATGGCATTCTGTATCCGATGAGGATTAGCGACTTCACTCGCTTCGGATTCACCGAAGAACTTTTTCCTGGTGAAGAAATCGCTGACGACTAGCGCTTGCTGCTAGAAGGTTTCGCTCGCCTGCAGATAGCGCCACTGACCAAGCGGCAGTTCGCCGAGCCGCACCTGGCCGATGCGCACACGCTTGAGACCGAGGACCTTGAGTCCGACCGCGTCGCACATGCGCCTGATCTGGCGCTTCTTCCCCTCGCGCAGCACGAAGCGCAGCTGATCGGCGTTCTGCCAGTCGACCTCGGCAGGCCTGAGAGGCTCGCCGTCGAGCGCCAGGCCGTGCCGCAGCAGCCCAAGTCCGCGCGCATCGAGCGTGCCCTCGACCCGCACCAGATACTCCTTGTCGATTGGTGAGTCGGCGCCAATCAGCAGGCGCGCAATGCGCCCATCTTGCGTCAGCACCAAGAGACCGGTCGAATCGATGTCGAGGCGCCCGGCCGGTGCGAGGCCGATCTTCTGCTGGCCGGAGTACTTGCGCGGCGCAGAATCGGCGCGCCAGCGCGAATCGGCTGTCACCAGCTTGCTGGCGGGTTCGTGTCCGTCTTCTGCCTGCCCCGACACGTAGCCGATCGGCTTGTTGAACAGGATCGTGACGCGTTCCTGCTGCGCGCTGCGCGCCTTGGCATCCAGCGAAATCTGCTGGTCTTGGGTCACCTTGGTGCCGAGCACATCGATCCGCTGGCCATCGACGAACACCCAGCCGCGCTCGATCCACTGATCGGCCTCGCGGCGTGAGCAAAGGCCGAGATCGGCCATGCGTTTGGACAGGCGCATCAAGTCCATCAGGTCGACAAGGTAGAAAGCAGTTCGGTCTCAAGCAACAGCTGCTGGCGCGGATCACCAAGAGCATCGTTGTCGACCAGGAAGAAATCCTCGACACGTTCGCCCAGGGTCGTGATCTTGGCACTGCGTACGTTGACGTGATGGACTGCCAGCAGGCGCAGCACACTGAACAGCAGCCCGGCCCGGTCGGCAGCAGACAGCGTCAGCAGATAATGCTGGCCGCGTTCATCCGGTCGCAGGTCGACGGTGGGCAGCACCGGGAAATTCTGCGACTGGCGCGACAGACGCCCCTTCTTTGGATCCGACAGGGGCAGTGCGCGTGCGATGTGTTCGGCCAGACCCTGTTCCAGGCGTTGCAGCCGGTCACGTTCACCAAGCGGCGCGGTGTCGAGCACGTGAAAGGTGTCGAGTGCGTAATTGTTGCCGCGTGGCCTGCGTGTGGTGTGCACCCGCGCGTCGAGCACCACCAGGCGCTGGCGCTCGAAGAACTCGCAGATGCGCGCCAGCAGATCGGGCTGATCGACGGTGTAGACCGCGATCTGCACACCTTCGCCCAGTGGTGACAGGCGCACCTTGACGCGCGGACTGCCTGGATCAAGATTCATGGCGAAGGCGCGCGTCACCCAGGCGATGTCGGGCGCGTCGTGGCGCATGAACCAGGCCACATCGAGCTGCTCCCAGAAGGCGAGGATGCGCGCCGGGTCGAAATCGTAGAGCGCCAGGATCTGGCTGGCGCGTTCGCGCTTCTCTTCGATCTCAGCATGGCCCGTGGGTGCACCACCGAGCGTGCGCAGCGTCGCGACGTACAGGTCCTCGAGCAGTTTGCCCTTCCAGGCGTTCCAGACTTTCGGGCTGGTGCCGCGCACGTCGGCAATGGTCAACAGGTAGAGCGCGTTGAGGCGCCGTTGATTCTGCACCAGCTCGGCAAAGCGCTCGATCACTTGCGGATCGGAGAGATCTTCCTTCTGCGCGATGCGCGACATCGACAGATGATGCTCGACCAGGAACACCACCAGCGCCGCATCTTCGCTGCAGATGCCGTGGTCACGGCAAAAGCGTGCTGCCTCGCTGGCACCGAGGCGGGAGTGGTCGCCGCCGCGGCCCTTGGCGATGTCGTGAAACAGTGCAGCCACGTACAGCACCCAGTGGCGGTCGAAATCCGAAATCAGGCGCGAGCAGAGCGGATATTCGTGCGCGAACTCGGGCATGGTGAAGCGGCGCAGATTACGAATCACCATCAGGATATGCTGATCGACGGTGTAGGCGTGATAAAGGTCATGCTGCATCTGGCCGATGATGCGTCGGAACACTGGCAGGTAGCGTCCCAGCACCGACAGCTGGTTCATGCGCCTGAGTTCATGCACGATGCCGCGTTCTTGCTGCAGGATCTCGAGGAACTGGGCGCGATGCTGCTTGCTGGCGCGAAAATCGGCATCGATCAAGGTCCTGGCATGCCACAGGGCACGCAACAGGCGCGCACTCATGCCTTTGAGTTCCGAATGTTGTTGCATCAGCAAGAAGGCTTCGAAGATGGCTGATGGATTGCGATCGAACAGGTCATCCTCGCGCAGGTCGAGCGCGGAGCCGACCATCTGGAAACGCTGGTTGAGCGGGATCTGTGGTGCACTCTCTTCGAACAGCAGGACCTCGATGTTCTGCAGCACGATGGTATTGAGCTGGGTCACCGTCTTGGCGGCGCGATAATAGCGCTGCATCAGCGTCTCGCTGGCGCGTCTGGTCCCGCTCGGATGAATTCTCATCGCCTCGGCGAGCGGCTGCTGGACGTCGAACACCAGCCGGTCCTCGCGCCGCTTGGCGATCAGGTGCAGTCCGATGCGCAGGCGCTTGAGCAACTGCTCGTTGCGGTGCAGCAGGTGGGCTTCGACCGGGGTCAGCAAGCCGCGCCGCGCAAGCTGTGCCCAGGAATTGCCGAGCTTGCCGGCGCGCGCGATCCACAGGATCACCTGCAGATCGCGCAAGCCGCCAGGGCTTTCCTTGCAATTGGGTTC